>NZ_JBFUKA010000013.1:0-57097 GCF_056401085.1 Nocardioides sp. P4_G4 | reverse complement strand
TCTCTGCACGAGCTCCGCACCCAGGGCCGCCACCATCGCGCCGTTGTCGGTGCACAGCCCCGGTCGCGGCACCCGGACCCGGATCCCCGCCGCCGTGGCTCGCTCCACGGCCATCGCGCGCAGCCGACTGTTGGCCGCCACCCCGCCGCCGATGAGGATGTCCTCGATCCCCTGACTGGTGGCCGCGTCGATCGCCTTGCGGGTCAACACGTCGCACACGGCCTCCTGGAAGGACGCCGCGACGTCGTTGACGTCGATGGTGGCGCCGGCCCGCTGCTGGGTCTCCACCCATCGCGCGACGGCGGTCTTGAGCCCGCTGAAGGAGAAGTCGAAGCGGTGGCGCTCCAGGTCGCGGCGGTGGGTCAGCCCGCGCGGGAAGTCGATGGCGACGCTGTTGCCGCTCGCGGCGGCACGGTCGATGTGGGGGCCGCCCGGGAAGGGCAGGCCCAGGAGGCGGGCGACCTTGTCGAAGGCCTCGCCGGCCGCGTCGTCGATGGTGGCGCCGAGCGGCTCGACGGCGGTCGTCACGTCCTCCACACGCAGCAGGCTGGAGTGGCCCCCCGAGACGAGCATCGCCAGGCACGGCTCCGGCAGCGGGCCGTGCTCGAGCTGGTCCACGGCGACGTGGGCGGCGAGATGGTTGACGCCGTACAGCGGCTTGCCGAGGCCCAGGGCCAGGGCCTTGGCGCTCGCGACCCCGACCAGCAGCGCGCCGGCCAGTCCCGGTCCGCTGGTGACCGCGATGGCGTCGACGTCGCGCAGCGCGATGCCGGCGGTCTCGCAGGCGCGCTCGATGGTCGGGACCATGGCCTCGAGGTGAGCCCGGCTCGCCACCTCGGGCACCACGCCGCCGAAGCGGGCGTGCTCGTCGACGCTGCTCGCGATCGCGTCGGCGAGCAGGGTGTGGCCGCGGACGATGCCGACGCCGGTCTCGTCGCAGGAGGTCTCGATGCCGAGCACGAGGGGTGCGTCRCTCATGGCGCCATTGTCCCCGACGCGGGTCGGACCGGTGCGAGGGTGCGCTGCAGGACCAGCGCGTCCGCCCCGTCGCGGTAGTAGCGCGGCCGCGCGTCGATGCGGGTGAAGCCGTGCACGAGGTAGAACGCGACGGCCGCCTCGTTGCGCTCGCTCACCTCCAGCAGCATCCGGTCGGCCGCTCCGGTGTGGTCGAGGAGGTCCTCGAGGAGGGCGGTGGCCAGCCCGGCGCGTCGGTGGCGCGGGTGCACGGCGATCCGCTGCAGGTCGACGATGTCGCCGAGCGTCATCGACACGGCGTACCCGGAGAGCTCGTGGTCCGGGTCCTCGGCCACGACGAAGCGCCGCCCGGGCCCGTCCAGCTCGGCGACCACGGCCCGCTCGTCCCAGGCGTCCGCACCGAACAGGTCCCGCTCGAGGGCGCCGACCGCCGCGACGTCCGAGCCGGTGGCGAGCCGGATCACAGGACGGGCTTGCGGGTCGCGCTGACGACCGCGTCGGGACGCCGCAGGTAGAGCGGCTCGGGGTCGAGCAGCTCGGCACGCTCCTCGGCGACCACGCGCGCCAGCCAGCCGGCGCTGGGTCGCGCGGGTCCGACCGCCTGCGGGAAGGACTCGGGGTAGAGCACCGCGCCCTCCCCCACCACGGGCACGCCGGTGGCGGCGTCGGCCGGCTTGAGGACCTCTGGCCCCAAGACGCGGGCGCCGTCGGCGTCGTACGACGCGAGGTAGACCTCCTTGCGCCGGGCGTCGGTGGCGACCACGAAGTCCTCGCTGACGGCGCCCACCTCGACCGCCTCGATGGCCAGGACGTCGAGGGTGCAGACGCCGTACACCGGGAGCTCGAGGGCCAGCGCGAGCGTGCGCGCGGTCACCAGGCCGACCCGGAGACCGGTGAACGGCCCGGGTCCGACCCCGACGGCGATCGCGGTGAGGTCCTGGCGGACCAGTCCCCGGTCGTGGAGCACGGCCTCGATCAGCGGGGCGAGCTGCTCACCGTGCTTCATCGGCGTCGTGGAGAGGCGTTCGGCGACCACGTCGTCGCCGTCGTGCAAGGCGACGGTGACGAGCGGGGTGGCGGTGTCGAAGGCGAGGAGCACGGTGCGAGGCTACTCAGGTGGTCGGGAGGACCCGGCGCAGCTCGACGCGACGAGGGTCGAGGTCATCGGTCCCGACCTCGTCGGCCAGGGCGCGGGTGATGGTCACGTCGAGGCGCTGCTCGGCCAGGCCCTCGGCCAGCCCGGCGCCCCACTCCACCACGGTCACCGCGGTGTCGAGCGAGGTGTCGAGGTCGAGGTCGTCGAGCTCCGCGATGCCCCCGAGCCGGTAGGCGTCGACGTGCACCAGGTCGGGACCGTCGACCAGCGAGGGGTGCACCCGCGCGATGACGAAGGTCGGCGAGGTGACACCACCCCGGACGCCCAGCCCCTCCCCCAGGCCCTGGGTGAAGGTGGTCTTGCCGGCACCGAGCTCGCCGGTGAGCACCACGAGGTCGCCGGCCCGCAGGGCGGAGCCCACCCGGGTGCCGAGGTCACGCATCGAGTCGGCGTCCGGGGCGTCGTACGTCGTGGGGAGCGCACGGCGCAGCTCGACGTAGGGAGAGTGCCGGTCGGTCTCGCGGAAGCCGTGCCGCTCCCAGAAGCCGATCGTGGCGGGCAGCTCCTCGCGCGCCAGCACGCCGAGGCACGCGTGCCCGATCGCGCCGGTCACCGCAGCCTCGACCAGGGCCGCGGCGACGCCGTGGCCCTGCGCGTCGGGCACCACGCCGAAGCGGCGCAGGTAGCAGGCCTCGGGTCGGGGCGCGAAGAGCAGCGCACCGACCGGGCGGTCGTCCAGGGTGGCCAGGAGACCGCCGTACGCCGCCAGCTCGGCCTCGATGCTCTCCGGCGTCTCGGCCATCGCGTCGGCGGGCGGGTCGAGGGTCGGTCGGGCCCCGAAGGCCGCGCGCACCACGGACAGGACCTCGACGGACGCTTCGGGACCGACGCGGCGTACGACGACGCTCACGAGGCCTCCATCCGGGCGAGCGCGAGCGAGATCAGGTCGTCGAGCTCGGCGTTGACCTCCTCGTGGCGCTCGAGGATCACCATGTGGCCCGCTCYCTCGCACTCCAGCAGGCTCGAGCCGGGGATGCGCGAGTGCAGCTTGCGGCTGTGCCCGACGCTGGTGATCTTGTCGTCGGTGCCGCAGATGATCGCGGTCGGCACCTTGCCCAGGATCTCGACGTGGTCGAAGTGGTTGAGGGTCGCGAAGGCCGGGTAGAAGTCGGCGACCACCGCGAAGGGCGTCGCGTTGAGCATCTCGTAGAGGAACTCCACGTAGTGGCCGGGGACGTCGCCGCCGAACGCGTAGCGGTCGGTGACCACGTCGGCGATGGCGTGGCCCCACTTGCGGGCCAGGTCGACGACCCGGTGCCCGCGGTCGAGGGTGCGGACTGCACGCCCCATGACCCGACCCCCCATGCCCATCGGCAGCATCGGGAACAGGATCCGGCCGGGGTCGAGCCCGCCGGCGGTGGTGGAGATGAGGGCGACGCCCACGATCCGGTCCCCGAAGAGCTCGGGGTGCTGCTGGGCGAGGCTGATGATGCTCATCCCGCCCATCGAGTGGCCGACGAGCACGACCGGGCCGGGCGCGGTCTGCTCGATGACGCGCAGCAGGTCCTTGCCGAGCTGGTCGATGGTGGCGTTCTCCTCCGACGAGCGCGCCGACTTGCCGTGGGAGCGCTGGTCGTAGAAGACGGTGCGGACCTGGCCGCGGTAGCCGGCGCGCTGGAAGTGCCAGCAGTCGAGGTTCATCGAGTACCCGTGCACGAAGACCACCGTCACGTCGCCGGTGGCGAGCGGGCTGTGCCGGTCGGGGTCGGGCTCGTCGACCTCGGTGTAGAGGTCGACGGCGTCGTCGGCGATCACGTGCAGGGGCGTCGAGTGCAGCGAGCCGAACGGCGTGCGGTCCCCGACGCCACGGTGGGCTATCACCCGGCTGCGGTGGGCCACGACGCCCACGGCGGCACCGGCCGCGGCCAGGCCGGCCGCTCCGGCGGCGGCTCCGATCACCCGGCGCCCGAGGGCACCCTTCGCGCCGCTCATGCGTCTTCTCCGTCCACGTGGCGGCGGGCCAGGCGGCCACCGATCCGCGTCACGATCTCGTAGTTGATGGTGTCGAGGGCCTCGGCCCACTCCAGCGCCGTGGGCTCACCCCGGTAGCCGGGGCCGAAGAGGACGACGTCGTCGCCCGGTCGGAGCTCGTCGTCGCCCAGGTCGACGACGACCTGGTCCATGCAGACCCGTCCCCGGACCGGCCGGCGTGCTCCACCGGCCCAGACCTCGACCCGGTTGCCGGCGGCACGCGGGACGCCCTCGCCGTAGCCGACGGGGACGACGCCGACGGTCGTGTCCCGCTCGGCGACCCAGGTGTGGCCGTACGAGACGCCGTCGCCGGCCGCGATCCGCTTGACGAGCGCGAGGTCGGCGCGGACGGTCATCGCCGGGCGCAGGCCCAGGTCGGGTGTCACGCCGGGCGCGGGGTCCAGTCCGTACGACGCGATGCCGCAGCGCACCAGGTCGTAGCGGGACCCGGGCCGCAGGACCGCGGCGGCGGAGTTGGCGAGGTGGCGCACCTCGGGATGCAGGCCGGCGTCCTCGGCGAGGGCGAGCGCGTCGCGGAACGCCTCCTCCTGGGCGGCGTTGGCCGGGTGGTCGGGCTCGTCGCTGGCGGCGAAGTGCGACCAGATGCCGGTGATCCGCGCGCGTCCCTCCCCCTCGAGGGCCGCGGCGTGCGCGAACAGCGCCGGCCAGTCGCCCCGCGCCGCACCCCCGCGCGAGAGCCCGGTGTCGACCTTGAGCTGCACGCGGGTGACGCCGGCGCCGACCATCTCGTCCATCTCGGCCACGGAGTAGGCCGTGACGTCGAGCCCGGCGTCGGCCGCGGCGGCGTAGTCCTCGCCCGGCACGGTCAGCCAGCACAGGACACGGCCGGTGTCGCCGGCCGCCCGGAGCGTGAGCGCCTCGTCGATGGTCGCGACGCCCAGCCACTCGGCGCCCGCCTCGCGGGCCGCGCGGGCCGCCGGGGCCATCCCGTGGCCGTAGCCGTCGGCCTTGACCACGGTCATCATGGCGACGTCCGGACCCACGAGCTCACGCAGGGTGCGCACGTTGTGACGGATCGCGGCGAGGTCGACGACGATCTCGGCGCGGGACGGCATGGACCGATTCTTCCATCCGCCGGGCAGCACCGGTCACCGGAGGGACCGCACCACCGCCGGCAGCGCGGCCGCGACGTCCCCCGCCACCAGGGGTCCGCCGCCCGAGGCCAGCGTCGCCGCGGCCCCGTGGAGCCAGGATCCGACCGACGCGGCGTCCCACGGAGCGAGACCGGCGGCCAGCAGCGCGCCGATCAGGCCCGACAGCACGTCGCCCGCGCCCGCCGTGGCCAGCCAGGGCAGGCCGGTCGTCGTGACCCGCGTCCGGCCGTCCGGCGCCACCACCAGCGTGTGCCGTCCCTTGAGCAGCAGCACCGCGTCGTACCGCTCGGCCGCGAGCCGGGCGTGGGCCAGCGGGCGGGCCTCGACGGCCTCCCGCCGGGTCTCGAGCATCCGGGCCAGCTCGCCCGCGTGCGGGGTGAGCACCGCCGCCTGGCCGGGCCGCACGTGCGCGAGCCCGTCGGCGTCCACCAGCACGGGGACGCCGTCCTCGAGGGCGGCGGCCAGCTGGGCCCCGGCCTCGTCCCCGCCCCCGGGACCCACGACCCAGGCCTGGACCCGCCCGTCGCCGACCACCTCCGGGTGCGCGGCTCGTACCTGGTCGGCGGCGCTGCCGACGTAGCGGACCATCCCGACGAGCCCGCTGCCCGCGCCGGCCACGCAGAGCAGCGCGGCCCCGGGGTAGGTCTCGGAGCCGGCGCGGACGCCGACGACACCGCGGGAGTACTTGTGGTCGTCGGGTCCGGGCCGGGGCACCAGCGCGGCGACGTCCGCGGCCTGGAGGGACTCGACGGCCGCGGGCGGCAGCTCGAGACCGAGGTCGACGAGATGGACCGCGCCGCACACCCCGGCGGCGGGACCGACCAGGTGGGCCACCTTGTGGGTGCCGAAGGTGACCGTGAGGTCCGCGACGACGTGCGCCCCGCCGAGCTCGCCGGTGTCGACGTCGACCCCCGAGGGCACGTCGACCGCCACCACCGGCGCCCCGGCCAGGGCGTCCAGCGCGGCCACCGCCTCGTCCCGCAGCCCGGGACGACCGCCGATGCCGACGATGCCGTCGACGACGACGTCCGGCCGGTGGCTGTCGGTGACGTCCTCGACGATCGTGCCGCCGGCCGCCCGGAAGGCGGCCAGCCCCTCCTCGTGGTGGCTGCTGCCGAGCAGCACCGCGGCGACGCGCGAGCCGCGGCGGAGCAGCACGCACCCGGCGTACAGCGCGTCCCCGCCGTTGTCGCCGGAGCCGACGAGCAGCAGGACGCGGCGGCCGTAGCCGCCGCCGAGCAGGTCGAGGACGGCGTGGGCCAGGCCGGTGGCGGCCCGCTGCATGAGCGCGCCGTCGGGCAGCGTCCGCATCAGGTCGGCCTCGGCGTCACGCACCTCGAGGACGGTGTGGGCACGGCGCATGCCGCCACGCTAGCGGCTGCCCCGGGCGGGTGGGCGCGCCGCAGCGGGTCAGCTGGTGGGGATGCGGAGCTCCTGGCCGGGGAAGATCAGGTCCGGCTCGTCGATGTCGTTGAGCCGGGCGAGCTCGGCGCGCGCGACGCCGTGCCGGGCACCGATGTCGCCGAGGGTGTCGCCGGTGCGGATCGTGTACGTCGTGAAGACCGGCGCGGGCGCCGGCTCCTCGACCTTCGGGGTCTCGGACGGGTGCGGGGGCGGCGAGGCGGGCTCCGTGACGTTCCGGGGCGGTGCGGCGACGGCGCCCTTGAGCACGTTCTTGACGGAGTCCAGGAAGCCCATGGCGTCACCGTAGCCCAGCGGCGATGGAGGCCCTCAGCCCTCCAGGACCACCACGGCCGAGGCGATCCCGGCATCGTGCGACAGCGAGACGTGCACGTGCCGGACCCCGAGGGCCTCGGCCTGCGCGAGCACCGTCCCGCGGATCTCGAAGCGCGGCCGCCCCGTCTCCTCCGAGACGATCTCCGCGTCGTGCCAGGCCATGCCCACGGGAGCGCCGAGCGCCTTGGCGATGGCCTCCTTGGCCGCGAAGCGGGCGGCCAGGGACGCGTGCGGGCGCGACGCCTCGGACGGGGTGAACAGCCGGTCCCGCAGCGCCGGGGTGCGGCGCAGCGAATCCTCGAAGCGGTCCAGGTCGACCACGTCGATGCCGACGCCGACGATCATCGGGCACCTCGAGGGGTGCTCATTCGACGGTGACGGACTTGGCGAGGTTGCGCGGCTGGTCGACGTCGTGGCCCATCACCGTGGCCAGCTCGCAGGCGAAGAGCTGCAGCGGCACCACCGACACGACCGGCTGGAGCAGCGTCGGGACCTTGGGCAGCCGGATCAGCTCGTCGGCGTACGGCGTGATCGATTCGTCGCCCTCCTCCACCAGCACGATCGTGTGGGCCCCCCGGGCCCGGATCTCCTGGATGGCGCTGACCATCTTCTGGTGCAGCTCGTCGCGCCCCCGGGGAGGCACGATGCAGAAGACCGGCAGCCCCTCCTCGATCAGCGCGATCGGACCGTGCTTGAGCTCGCCGGCCGCGAAGCCCTCGGCGTGGATGTAGGCGAGCTCCTTGAGCTTGAGCGCACCCTCGAGGGCGATCGGGAAGCCGGCGTGGCGCCCCAGGAAGAGCACCGACCGGGTCTCGGCGTGGCGGGCGGCGAGGGCGTAGATGTCCTCGGACCGGTCCAGCACCGTCTGGACGTGCGCGGGCATCTTGGCCAGCTCGTCGAGGATCTGGGAGATCTCGTCCCCGAACTTCATGCCGCGGACCTGGGCGAGGTAGAGGCCGAGGAGGTAGCAGGCGATGAGCTGGGTGAGGAAGCCCTTGGTGGACGCGACCCCGATCTCCGGGCCGGCGTGGGTGTAGATCACCGCGTCGGACTCGCGCGGGATCGTCGAGCCGTTGGTGTTGCAGATGGCCAGCACGCGTGAGCCCTGCTCCCGGGCGTGCCGGATGGCCATCAGGGTGTCGGCGGTCTCCCCCGACTGGCTCATGGCGACCACGAGGGTGTCGCGGGTCAGGATCGGGTCGCGGTAGCGGAACTCGTGGGCCAGCTCGACCTCGCACGGGATCCGGGTCCAGTGCTCGATGGCATACTTGGCGACGAGGCCGGCGTAGTTGGCGGTGCCGCAGCCGACGATGATGATCTTGTCGACGGTGCGCAGCTCGTCCTCGGACAGCCGCACCTCGTCGAGCTGCAGCCGGCCACTGCCGTCGTGGCGACCCAGCATGGCGTCGGCCACCGCGCGGGGCTGCTCGAAGATCTCCTTGCGCATGAACCAGTCGTAGCCGTCCTTCTCGGCGGCCGAGAGGTCCCAGTCGACGTGGTAGCGCTGGCCCTGCGCCGGCGAGCCGTCGAAGCCGGTGACCTCGACGCCCTCGCGAGTGATGGTGACGACCTGGTCCTGGCCGAGCTCCATGGCCTCGCGGGTGTGCTCGATGAAGGCCGCGACGTCGGAGCCGATGAAGTTCTCGCCCTCGCCGACGCCGACCACGAGCGGCGAGTTGCGCCGGGCGGCCACGACGCGGGACGGGTCCTCGGCGTCGACCGCGACGAGCGTGAACGCACCCTCGAGCCGCTGGCAGACGTGCTGCATCGCGGTCGTCAGGTCGACGCCCGTCTGCACCTCGAGCTCGAGCAGGTGCGCGGCGATCTCGGTGTCGGTGTCCGAGAGCATCTCGTGGCCGGCACGCTCGAGCTCGGAGCGCAGCGACGCGTAGTTCTCGATGATGCCGTTGTGCACGACCGCGACGCGGGCCACCTGGCCCAGGTGCGGGTGCGCGTTCTTGTCGTTGGGCGCTCCGTGGGTGGCCCAGCGGGTGTGGCCGATGCCGGTCGTCGAGGCGGGGAGCGGGCTCTCGCCGATGGCCTTCTCGAGGTTGGCCAGCTTGCCGGCCCGCTTGTCCGAGGCGATCCGGCCGTCGCCGGCGGCGGTGTCCACGAGAGCGATGCCCGCGGAGTCGTACCCCCGGTACTCGAGGCGCCGCAGCCCCTCGATCACGACGTCCTGCGCCTGCTTGTCACCGACGTAGCCCACGATTCCGCACATGGGCCGGAGTCTACGCAAGCGTGCCGGTCCCGCCGCGGCCCGCCGCCGGTGCAAGAATCCTGCGCATGTCCGCTGCCGGTGCCGCTGAGCGGGAGGGCCTCCACGGTGCGAGCGAGGCCTCTCCCTACGTCGAGCTCGACCGGGCCGCCTGGGCCGCGCTGGCCCGGGAGACCGAGAACCCCCTCACGCCCGACGAGGTGACGCGTCTCCGCGGCCTCGGCGACGCCCTCGACCTCCACGAGGTGGAGCAGGTCTACCTCCCCCTGTCCCGCCTGCTGTCGCTGTACGTCGCCTCGGCCGGCCGCCTGCACCGCGAGCAGGAGGAGTTCCTGCACCGCCAGCAGCCGCCGCGCACCCCGTTCGTGATCGGCCTCGCCGGCTCCGTGGCGGTCGGCAAGTCGACCACCGCGCGGGTGCTGCAGCAGATGCTCGCGCACTGGCCCGAGCACCCCAACGTCGCGCTGGTCACCACCGACGGCTTCCTGCACCCCAACGCCGAGCTCGAGCGGCGGGGCATCCTGCACCGCAAGGGCTTCCCGGAGTCCTACGACCGCAAGGCCCTGATGCGCTTCGTCGTGGACATCAAGTCCGGCAAGGACGAGGTCGAGGCGCCGATCTACTCCCACCTCGTCTACGACGTGGTCCCCGGCGAGAAGGTCGTGGTCAAGCGTCCGGACATCGTGATCATCGAGGGCCTCAACGTCCTGCAGCCCGCGCGGGTCCGCGACGACGGCAGGGCCGGCCTCGCGGTGAGCGACTTCTTCGACTTCTCGGTGTACGTCGACGCGGCCGTYGGCGACATCAAGCGCTGGTACGTCGAGCGGTTCCTGCGTCTGCGCGGGACGGCGTTCCAGGACCCGCTCTCCTACTTCCGCAAGTACGCGATGCTCTCCGAGTCCGAGGCTCGCAGCGAGGCCGGTCGCATCTGGGACGCCATCAACGGCCCCAACCTGGTCGAGAACGTCGCTCCGACGCGCGCCCGCGCCACCCTCGTGCTGCGCAAGGACCCCGACCACTCGGTGCGCTACGTCCGCCTGCGCAAGCTCTGAGCGCCTCCCGTCCGTACCTTCTGCAGCTCCAGGAGCGTCTCGATGCCGCGGTAGCCGAGCGCCTCGTTGACCGCGTTCATGTGCGTGTTGACCTCGGCGTTGGAGGTGTCGACCGAGGCGCACTCCGAGAAGCCGGCGAGGACGAGGTCGTGGGTGGCCACCTTGAGGGCGAGACCGAGGCGGTGGCCGCGGTGCGCCGGGTCGACGAGGGTGATCCCCACCTGGCCGTGAGTGGGGTCGGCGTCGTTGACACGTACGTCGCTCGAGCCGGCCACCGACCCGTCCGGGGCGATCGCCAACGCGGTCAGGACGTGGCGACCGATGTCCAGYCAGCGTCGCTCGGCGCCGCGGAGCCGCTCGGGGGGCCACTCGGAGTCCGCGAGGTCGAGCTCGCCCAGCGGGATCTCGGCGATCAGCATGCCGAGCAGCCGACCGAACGACTCCAGGTGCGCGTGGGGGCAGACCGTGTCGAAGGTGACGATGCGGTACGCCGCCGCCCGGTCGCCGAGCTCGGCGACCAGGTCGTCGCGCCGGGCGGCGAAGTCGGCCAGCACCAGCTCCTTGAAGCCCTCACGGCTGGCGACGACGTACCCCCTCGCGTGCCCGAACGCCTCGGCCGGGCCGCTCTCCCCCGGCGGCACGTAGGCCTCGCACTGCAGCGTGGTCCGTCCCAACGCGGCGGCCCTGGACTCCACGTCGGCGAGCAGGTGCGTGCCGATGCCCGAGCGTCGCCGAGACGGCAGCACGTAGACGTCGAACGCGGCCGTGTGGAGGTTCTCCTTCAGCGGGGCCAGCAGGAGCGCCGACCCCACCATCGTCTCGCCGTCGAAGGCTCCGAGCAGCGTGGTGGCGCGCTCCGGGTTGTCCGCGGGAAGGGCGGTCCGGCTGACCTCCCACCGCGGCCACGGGCGGCCCGGGCGCTCGGCGGTGGCGGCGGCGCCGACCTCCCACCACGCCCGCAGCGCGCTCTCGTCGTGCGGGTCGACGCTCCGGATCTCGATGGTCACGGCCGCGACCCTAGGCGAGTCGGGGCGCCGGAGCAGCCGGGTACTGCGGGCCCGTGGGTCAGAGGGCCAGCTGGCGCTTGACCACGTCGGCGAGCCGGTGCGCCACGGAGTGCGCGAGCTCGGAGGTCGGGGCCTCGACCATGACGCGCACGAGCGCCTCGGTGCCCKAGGGGCGCAGCAGGATCCGGCCGGTGTCCCCGAGCGCGGCCTCCTCCTCCGCGACCGCCGCGGCGAGCACGGCGTCGTCGTCGGTGCGGGCCTTGTCGACGTCGGGGACGTTGACCAGCACCTGGGGCAGGCGGATCATCACGCCGGCCAGCTGCTGGAGCGACTGCCCGGTCGACGCCATCCGCTCGAGCACCTTGAGCGCGGTCAGGATGCCGTCGCCGGTGGTGGCGTGGTCGGAGAGGATCACGTGCCCGGACTGCTCGCCGCCGAGGGAGTAGCCCGAGACCTTCATCGCCTCGAGGACGTAGCGATCGCCGACCTTGGTCTGGCGCACGCCGATGCCGGCACCGCGCAGGGCCTGCACGAAGCCGAGGTTGCTCATCACCGTCGCCACGACGGTGTCCTTGGCGAGCCGGCCCTCGTCGCGCATGGCCAGGGCCAGGACGGCGAGGATCTGGTCGCCGTCGACGATGTTGCCCTCGTGGTCGACCGCCAGGCAGCGGTCCGAGTCGCCGTCGAGGCCGAACCCCGCAGCGGCGCCGTGCTCCAGGACGGCGGCCTGCAGCGAGCCGAGGTGGGTCGAGCCGCAGTTGTCGTTGATGTTGAGGCCGTCGGGGGACGCGTGGATCGCGATCACCTCGGCGCCGGCCTCGCGCAGGGCCAGCGGGCCGGCCTCGAAGGCCGCGCCCTCGGCGCAGTCGAGGACGACCTTGATGCCCTCGAGGGGCCGCGTCGTCGCGCCGACCAGGTGGGCGGCGTAGTCGGCGACCGCGGCGTCGTACGTCGTGACGCGACCGACGTCGCCACCGGTGGGGCGCCGCCACTCCTCACGCATCCGTCGCTCGATGGCGACCTCGATGGCGTCGTCGAGCTTGTGCCCACCCCGGGCCAGGAACTTGATCCCGTTGTCGGGCATCGGGTTGTGCGAGGCCGAGAGCATGACACCGAGGTCGACGCCGAGCTTGTCGGTCAGGTGCGCCACGCCCGGGGTCGGCAGGACGCCGAGCAGCAGGACGTCGACGCCGGCGGAGGCCAGCCCGGCGACGACGGCCGCCTCGAGGAACTGCCCGGAGATGCGCGTGTCCCGACCCACCACGGCGCGGGGACGGTGCCCCGCGAACTCTCCGCGGTCGGCCAGGACATGGGCCGCGGCAACGGACAGGTCCAGGGCCAGCTCCGCCGTCAATGAGGCGTTCGCCAGGCCCCGGACGCCGTCCGTGCCGAAGAGTCGAGTCATGAGGCTCGACCGTAGACGATCAGCGCTTGCTGAACTGCGAGGCCTTGCGGGCCTTCTTGAGACCGGCCTTCTTGCGCTCGACGGCGCGGGCGTCACGCGTGAGCAGCCCGGCCTTCTTGAGGGTGGCGCGGTTGGCCTCCTCGTCCACGGCGTTGAGCGACCGGGCGATGCCGAGGCGCAGGGCGCCGGCCTGACCGGCGATGCCGCCACCGTGGATGCGGGCGATCACGTCGAAGCGACCCTCGAGCTGCAGGCTGGTGAACGGCTCGTTCACGATCTGCTGGTGCAGCTTGTTGGGGAAGTAGCTGTCGAGCGTGCGGCCGTTGACCGTGATCTCGCCGGTGCCCGGAACGATCCGGACGCGGGCGACGGCCTCCTTGCGGCGACCGGTGGCGCCGGCGGGCGCAATGGTCGCAGGGCGGGCCGGGGTGTCAGCGGAAGGCGAGCTCTCGGAGCTGTAGGCAACGCCCTCGGCGTTGGGCTCGTAGGTCTCCTCGACCTCGGTGCTCTCAATGTTGTCAGTCATGGAGTCAGTCCTCGATCGGGATTACTGGGAGACCTGGGAGATCTCGAACGGGATGGCCTGCTGGGCCGCGTGGGGGTGGTTCGGGCCGGCGTAGACCTTGAGCTTCTTCAGCACCTGGCGGCCGAGCTTGTTCTTGGGGAGCATGCCCCAGACAGCCTTCTCGATGGCCTTGCGGGCGTCCTTCTCGAGCAGCTCGCCGAAGGGCGTGGCGGACAGGCCGCCCGGGTAGCCCGAGTGGCGGTAGGCCAGCTTGGTGACCTTCTTGTTGCCGGAGAGGGCGACCTTGTCCGCGTTGACGATGATGACGAAGTCACCCATGTCCATGTGCGGGGCGAAGGTCGGCTTGTGCTTGCCGCGGAGGAGGTTGGCGGTCTGGACGGCGAGGCGTCCCAGGACCACGTCGGTGGCGTCGATGACGAGCCACTCTCGCTGGATGTCAGCGGGCTTGGGGCTGTACGTGCGCACGGCTGTATCCCGTTCTCGTTCGTAGGTACGGGAGGGAGATGTCCCACCCGGTGTGCTGCAGCGGCTTCTGACGAACACTGCCCGGCTCATGATCGTCCGGGTCTGCACCCTCGGTCCGTGCGGACCGGAGCGCGGCAGGAGTCGCGACCAGCAAGACTACGGCGCAGCGCGGAGGGGGGTCAAAACGGCGCGGGCCGGCTGTCCACCGACGGCGGGGGCGGGTTGGCACCCCGCGCGGTGTCGCGGCTAGGTTGGTCGGGAATCCCACGAACCCATCAAGGAGCCGACGTGAGCAACGATGCTTCCGGCAACGACACCCTGACCGTACGCGACAACCGCACCGGCCAGGACTACGAGATCCCGATCACCGACGGGACCATCGCCGCCAAGGACCTCGGGCAGATCAAGGTCGGCGACGACCAGCCCGGTCTGGCCACCTACGACCCCGGCTTCGTCAACACGGCGTCGTGTCGCAGCGCCGTCACCTACATCGACGGCGACAAGGGCATCCTGGAGTACCGCGGCTACCCGATCGAGCAGCTGGCCGAGAAGTCCAGCTTCCTCGAGGTGGCCTACCTCCTGATCCACGGCGCGCTCCCCACCAAGGCGGAGATGGACGCCTGGGTGCACGAGATCACCTACCACACGTTCGTCCACGAGAACGTGAAGTCCTTCATGGAGGGCTTCCGGTACGACGCCCACCCGATGGGCATGCTGATGGCCTCCACCGGTGCGCTGTCGACGTTCTACCCGGACGCGCGCAACATCACCGACGCCGACAACCGACACATGCAGATCGTGCGCATGATCGCCAAGATGCCCACCCTCGGCGCCTGGTCGTTCCGCCACGCGCAGGGCAAGCCGTTCGTCTACCCGGACAACGACCTCGGCTACACCGCCAACTTCCTCTCGATGCTCTTCAAGATGAGCGAGAAGAAGTTCGAGGCCGACGAGCGGCTGGTCAAGGCCCTCGACGTGCTGTTCATCCTGCACGCCGACCACGAGCAGAACGCCTCCACCAACGCCGTGCGCTCGGTGGRCTCGACCCAGGTCGACCCCTACTCCGCGGTGGCGGCCGGCGTGGGCGCCCTCTTCGGGCCGCTGCACGGTGGCGCCAACGAGGCCGTGCTCCGGATGCTGCGGCGCATCGGCTCCAAGGAGAACATCCCGGCGTTCATGGCCGGGGTCAAGGACGGCAACGAGAAGCTGATGGGCTTCGGCCACCGGGTCTACAAGAACTACGACCCCCGCGCCAAGATCATCAAGCAGTCGGCCGAGGACGTCTTCGAGGTGACCGGCACCAACCCGCTGCTGGACATCGCCAAGGAGCTGGAGAAGATCGCGCTCGAGGACGAGTACTTCGTCAAGCGCAAGCTCTACCCCAACGTCGACTTCTACTCCGGCCTCATCTACGAGGCGTTCCAGTTCCCGCCGGAGATGTTCACGGTCCTGTTCGCGATCGGTCGCACCCCGGGTTGGCTCGCGCAGTGGCTCGAGCTGGTCCAGGACAAGGACCAGAAGATCGCGCGCCCCAAGCAGATCTACACCGGCGACCGCCAGCTGACCTTCACCCCCGCCTCCGAGCGCTGGGCCTGATCGTCCGCTGACGCACAGCCACGTACGACGCCCCCGACAGGTCTCCTGTCGGGGGCGTCGTGCGTCTGGCGCAGGACTCAGAGCGGCAGGTCGGCCGCGGCGGCCAGCCGTTGCAGCTCGGCGACGTGCCCGGCGAACGCGGCCCTCCCGGCCTTGGTGAGGCTGGCCCAGGTCCGGACCCGGCCCGAGCCGCTCGGCTTGTCCAGGGCCACGTAGCCGGCGTCCACGAGCACCTTGAGGTGCTTGCTGAGCACGCTGTCCGCCACCCCGAGCGAGTCGCGCACCGTGGCGAACTCGGCCTTGTCGACCGCCGCCAGGATCGCGCACACCTGGAGGCGGTTGGGCGCGTGGACGACCTCGTCGAAGCGGGGCGTCGTCACGTCGCGTCCGCGTCGGGCCGGCGGCGCAGGTCCGCCCGGAACGCGTCGTCGTACACCGGGCCGAGGACGACGACGGAGACGAGGCAGACGACGGCGAGCGCGAGCACGACCCCGGTGGCGAGGTCGTCGACGAAGGTGACGGCCAGGACGGGAGCGGCCAGCCCCACGGCGAACGCCGCCATGGCCACGGCGCTGCGCAGGCCCGCGGGCCTCGAGATGCGCAGTCCCGTGTGGCCGGCGTAGGTCCGGACCAGCCATCCCGATCCCAGGGCCACGAGGAGGGCCGACAGGACGGCGGGCAGACCCCCGACCAGGCCGTACACGAGCACCATCTGGGCCACCAGCAGCCCCAGGACCGGGTAGTACCAGCGCGGGGTCGTCAGCCGGCGGGCGAGGTCCTGGCGCGAGGCACCGATCGAGTCGAGGGAGCGGCGGGCGTCGCCTGCCGAGATACTTTCCATGATGGAAAGGCTACAAGTGACTTTCCATCATGGCAAGTGTCGTGGGCTCAGCGCTCGAAGACCGCCGTCGTGCGCGCCGGCACGCTCACCGCGTCGGCGGCGGCCGTGGACCCCTTGACGACCTCGTCGACACCGGAGGCCTGCACGTCGTGCAGGCTCCAGCCCGCCCCGGTGCCGGACACCGTGGTGGCCGACGGCGTCGCGTTGAAGACCACCAGGACCCCGTCGCGGTCGACGTCCGCGTCGGCGCCGAAGGTGTCGTCGACGAGCATCGCGATGACCCCGGGGCCGGAGTCGAGGAACGACACCTTGTCCTGGATCGCGGCCGCGCTGCCGAGCCGGAAGAGCGGCGAGGACGTGCGGATCCGCAGCAGGTCGAGGGCGGCGGCGTGCGCGGCGTCCATCGCCTCCGGTCCGGGCTCCAGCGCCGGGTCGGCCAGCAGCGGGCGCATGAAGTCCCACTTCGCGGAGTTGTCCGCCTCCAGCGGCAGACCCGACCCGAAGGTGTTCTCCCGGCGTGACCAGTCGACTCGGTTGAACCAGTCGCCGGAGTCGTAGGAGTTGCGGTCCAAGCTCTTGGAGCGGAGCAGGTCGGTGCCGGCGTGCCAGATCACCACGCCCTGCGACAGCGCCACGGTGGACAGGGAGACCGTGTTCATCCGGACCCGGTCGGCCATCGAGGTGCCCCGCGGCAGCTTGAGGGCCAGCGAGTCGAAGAGCGTCTCGTTGTCGTGGGCATCGACGTAGGTGACGGTCTCGCTCGGGTCGGCGGCGTACCCCGCCGGCTGGCCGTTGTAGTCGACGTCCTCGCCCGTCACCGTCTCACCGGTGGAGGTGCGGAACGAGAAGTCCCGCAGGTTGYCCGCCAGGCCCAGCTTGACCAGGTCCTCCAGGTGCAGCAGCCGGGTGCGCTGCTCGTCCGCGGTGCCGTTGGCCGCCGCCCCGTTGGGGTCGGTGAAGAGGCCGGACCCGAAGCCCTGGACCCGCGGGTCCTCGTCGAAGGGACCCCCGCCGCGCACGGCGTCGCGGAGCCGGTCGCTGAAGGAGCCGATCCCGGTGCCGGCCAGGTTGCGCTGGGTGGCCTGCACGAAGCGGGCGTCGTCGGCGACCTCGCCGAAGTTCCACCCCTCGCCGTACAGGTAGACCGACCGGCCGTCGATGCCGTCGCGGCGCACGGTGAGGCGGTCCAGCGCCGCGCGGAGGTGCTGCATATTCGCGAGGCTGTGGTGTCCCATCAGGTCGAAGCGGAAGCCGTTGACCTTGTACTCGCGCGCCCAGGTGAGCACGGAGTCGATCATCAGCTTCTCCATCATCCGGTGCTCGGTGGCGGTGTTGGAGCAGCACGTCGAGGTCTCCACCGCGCCCTTGGCGTCGAGACGCTGGTAGTAGCCGGGGACGACCCGGTCGAGGACCGAGGTGGCCGCCTGGCCGCTCGCCGCCGTGTGGTTGTAGACGACGTCCATGACGACCTGGAGGCCGGCGCCGTTGAGGCCCTGAACCATCCGGCGGAACTCGACCGTACGGCGCGTGCCCTCGGGATCGGTCGCGTAGGAGCCCTCCGGGGTCGTGTAGTGCAGCGGGTCGTAGCCCCAGTTGAAGCCGTCCTTGCCGCGGACGGCGTCGATGCACGCCTGCTGCTCGGTGGAGTCCGGGGCCATCGCCTCGAGGTCGCACGCCGGCACCGCCTGGGCCGAGCGGCGCTCCTCGATGGTGGCGATGTCGAAGGCCGGCAGCAGGTGCACGGTGTTGAGCCCCGCGTCGGCCAGCTCGCGCAGGTGGCGCATCCCGGCGGTGTCGTCGTGGGTGAAGGCGAGGTAGGTGCCCCGCTCCCCCGCCGGCACGGTCTCGTCGCCGATGGAGAAGTCGCGCACGTGCAGCTCGTAGACGTTGCGGTCCTCGGGCTGCGCGATGCGCGGGGCGCTGGTGCGCGACCAGCCGGAGGGCGCCAGCGCCGGGTCGGACAGGTCGACGACCAGGGACTGCGCCGAGTTGGTCGTCAGGGCCACCGAGTACGGGTCGGTCACCCGGTTGGTGACGACCTGCTGGGCCTCGGGCGCCCAGACCTTCACCTCGTAGGTGTAGGCGGTGCCCTTCCACGTGGCGGGACCGGTGACCGTCCAGGTGCCGTCGGACTGCCGCCTCATCGGCACCCGACGGCCGTCGACGAGCGCGGCGACGTCCTGCGCCGTCGGCGCCCACAGGGCCAGCGTCGGACGCCGGCCCTGCCAGGTGACCCCCAGCTCGCGGTCGGCTGCGGCGGCGTACACGTCGTCGAGGACGCCGGGGACCTGGACGCCGGTGGCGTCGTGCAGCGTGCCGCTCGTGTCGTACGACGCGACGGCCAGCTGGCCGGTCAGGATCTCGCGGACCTGCCGGACGGCGGTGCGGTCCAGCCGGAAGGCCTCGTAGCCCTCGAGCTGCGGGAAGTCGGCGAGCACGTCGGCCGGCAACCCGGCCGGGTCGAGCCGGAGCGGCACGCTGGAGCCCCCGGTGACGGCCTCGGCGTCGACCGCGAGGTCACCGGCGGCGGACCAGTGCAGGCGGTAGCGACGCGTGTCGGCATCGGGGACGTCCCAGGCGACGAGGTCGTCGCGCACCCACTGGGCCTTGGCCACGGTGAGGTCGGGGGTGGCGCCGGTGGCGCGGGAGCTGATGGTAAGCCGGTGGCTGGCCGCGTCGTACGAGAAGACCACGTCCACTCCTTCCGCTGGGACGTCGAAGGCGATGTTGGCGCCGTCGCGGGCGCCGTCCGCACCGTAGTTCTCCGCCCACGACAGGCCGTGGGCCACCTTGGTCTCGTAGCTGCCCGCCGGGAGCCCGGACGTGGTGAAGGTGTAGGTGCCGTCGCCGTCGGGGTCCTGCAGCCAGCCCCTCATGCAGCCGGGCGACCAGTCGTCGGTGCAGCCGAGCTCGGACTGCAGGCTGCCGGCCAGGGTGATGATCGGGTCCTGGGCGTCGCTGGTGATCCAGTGCGTGGCGTGGTCGTAGTAGAACGTCACGTCCCGCGCCGCGTCGAGCGCCAGCGGGATGTCGGCTCCGCCGGACGCGCCGCCGGCCCCGTAGTTCTCGTCCCACGAGCCGTCGATGGCGGCCTTGTAGGCGTAGCTGCCGGCCGGCAGCGAGACCGTCCTGCGCCAGACCTGGTCGTCGGCATCCAGCGACATCTGCGCCTGCTCGCACGCGGGCATCCAGTCGCCGGGGCACCCCATCTCGGAGTTGAGGCTGCCGGGCACCGACACCGCGGCCGGCTGGGTGACCGGGCCGGTGCCGCCGCCGGGGACCGGCGCGGTGGCCGGGTCGCCGACCGTGGCGTACGTCGAGGTCACCGAGAGGTTGTCCGAGCTGTCGCGCAGCACGGCGCGGTACTCGACCAGGGTGCCCTTCGGCAGCCCGGAGACGTCGTGGAAGACGCGGTACGGCGCGTTGTCGTCGGTGCCGAGCGGGGTCCAGTCCTGCGCACCGACCGGGCGCCAGGCCACGGTCACCTCGTTGAACCCGCCGTCGGGCACCGCCACCGTGACCGGGGTCCGGCCGCCGACGACCCCGCCCGCGGACGGCGCCTCGACGTGCGCCGCCGGGGCGTCCTTGCGCCGGGGCAGGGTGCCGTTGGCGTGCCAGACGACCGCGGACAGCGGCGGGACGGTCACGGTGAGGCGACCCTCCGCGTCGGTGCGCAGCGACGACCGGCCGGCCGGCCAGAGCTGCGTGAAGGTGCCGCGGCGCATCTCGGTGCCGAAGGTGACCGTCTTGGCCGTGGTCGCGTTGTTGAGGGCGACCACGTGCTCGCGGTCCTCCTCGGCGTCGATGCGGCTGAAGGCGAAGACGCCGGGGCCGTCGGAGGCGTAGCGGTGCAGCTGGGCGCCGTCGGCGAGCGCGGGGTGGGTCTCCCGCAGGCGGGCCAGGTCGCGGATCGCGGTGTAGAGCGGGTGGGTGGTGTCGAAGTTGGCCCCGGCGGTCGTCGCGTCGGTGCCGATCAGGTCGTCGTCGTTGTAGGTCGCGACCTTGCTGGGGAACATGTCCTGACGCGCGTCCTGGTCACCGCCGTCGCCGGTGAAGCCCTGCTCGTCGCCGTAGTAGACGACCGGCTGGCCGCGGGTGAGGTACATCAGGGCGTGCGCGAGCCGGTCGCGCTCGAGGACGTGGTCGCTGCCGGCCAGGAAGCTGCCGATGCGGCCCATGTCGTGGTTGCCGAGGAAGGTCGGCAACGAGTACGCGTTGGAGTCGGTGTCGGTGTAGTGGTCGTCGCCGGCGTAGAAGTCGCGCAGCTTCGTCGTCGCCCCGCCCTTGGCGAAGCCGGTGCCCGCGCCCTGGAAGCCGAAGTCGAGGGTGGCGTCGAGGCGGCCCTCGGTGGTGAAGCTCGACAGGTAGGCCGGGTTGGAGTCGTAGACCTCGCCGAACGCGAAGAAGTCGTCGTTGCCGACGCGCTTCGCCTCGGCCCGCATCGCCGGGGCGAACTGCTGCCAGAACTCCATGTTGACGTGCTTCACGGTGTCGATGCGGAAGCCGTCGATCCCGAAGTCGACCCACGACTTGTAGACGTCGACCATCCCGTCGACCACGTCCGACTGCTCGGTGAAGAGGTCGTCGAGACCCGCGAAGTCGCCGTACGTCGAGGACTCGCCGGCGAAGGTCGAGTCGCCGCGGTTGTGGTAGTTGGTCGGGTCGTTGAGCCACGCCGGGACCTTGACCGTCCGGTCCGCCTCGGACCCGAGGACCGGCGTGTAGGGGAACGACGTGGCGGCGTCGAGCACCGGGAACGTGTCGCCACCGGCGTACGCGCGGTCGTCGAACTCCTGGCCCGCGGCGTCACGGTAGGGGGCCGACTCCTTGCCCACGTAGGTGTGGGGGCCCTCCTCGGCGTAGTCGATGACGTCGGCGGTGTGGTTGGTGATGATGTCGAAGAAGACCTTGATGCCGCGCTCGTGCGCCTCGTCGATGAAGGCCTCGAGCTCGGCGTTGGTGCCGAAGTGCGGGTCGATCCGGGTGAAGTCGGTGACCCAGTAGCCGTGGTAACCAGCGCTGGCCTGGTCCCCGGCGCCCTGGACGGGACGGTTCTTGAAGCTCGGGGTCAGCCAGATGGCGGTGGTGCCCATCCCCTCGATGTAGTCGAGCCGGTCCGAGAGCCCGGCGATGTCGCCGCCGTGGAAGAAGCCCTTGGCACTCGGGTCGAGGCCCGTCTCCAGCGGCCCGCCGGTGAGCCCGCCGGCGTCGTTGGAGGGGTCGCCGTTGGCGAACCGGTCGGCCATCACGAAGTAGAAACGCTCGCGGGTCAGGGGCGTGCGCAGCGAGGTCCCGGCCATCGCCTCGTCGGCGGCGGTCACCCGCGCGGTCGGCTGCTCGGTGGGCGCCACGGCGACCCGGTGCGTCTCGTCGTCGTAGGAGAAGGTCAGGCTCGCATCGTGCTGGAGGACGAGCGGGATGTCGGCGGCCCCGCCGTCGGCGCCGTACGCCTCGTCCCAGCCGCCGTCGAGGGCGACCTTGAACGCGTACGTGCCGGACGGGACCTCCACGTCCAGGGCGTACGACGTGGTGCCGGGGACGGGCTCCAGGCGCGTGGCACCGCAGGCCGGGGCCCAGTCCTCGGCGCAGCCGAGCTCGGACTGGAGGTCGCCGACGAGCGTGACCAGCTCCGGGGCCGGGGCGGGGTCGGCGAGGGCGGGGGGCGGCACGACCGCGAGGGCGGAGCCGGACAGGAGCAGGCCGAGGCCGGCCGCAAGGGGGGTGCGCACTGGGACTCCCGAGAAGGTAGTGCGGTGGATGTGGCCTGCGTCACGCTAGGGACTCGGGGGTGATCCGGCAAGCCTGAAGGTCTCGGGACCTTCCCAGCGCCCTCTCAGCCGGGACACAGGGTCGCGGCACACACTCGGGACATGAGCACTCCGCCCCCTCCCCCGTTCGAGGACCCGACGACGCACCCGTACACCACGAACCCGTACGGGACGGCCCCGTACCAGCAGGGCCCGCCGGCGCCGAAGCGTCGGCGCCGCGGTGGGCTGGTGGCCGGCGTGCTCGCCACCACGCTCCTCGTCGGTGGCGGCGCCGGGTTCGGCGGGGCCGCGCTGTGGGACCAGACGCAGGGCGACCCCCCGTCGGCCTCCGGCTCGACGGCCACGACGGCACCGGTCGTCGACCAGGGCGACACGCCCGCGACCGACGGCTCGGTCGAGGCTGTGGCCACCTCCGTCCTGCCGTCCGTCGTGACCATCCAGGTGGCCGGGCAGCAGGGCCAGGGGTCGGGCTCCGGGATCATCCTCAGCGCCGACGGCACCATCCTGACGAACAACCACGTCGTCGAGGTCGCCGCCAACGGCGGCACCGTCCGCGTCTACTTCGCCGACGGGACGAACGCCCCCGCCGAGGTGCTCGGCACCGACCCGCTCACCGACACCGCGGTCATCAAGGCGGACGGGGTCAGCGGCCTCACCGCCGCCACCATCGGCCAGTCGGCCAACCTCGACGTGGGCCAGGACGTCGTCGCCTTCGGCGCCCCCTTCGGCCTCGACTCCACCGTCACCAGCGGCATCGTGAGCGCGCTGGACCGACCGGTCAACGTCGGGACGGACAGCGAGGGCAACTCCACGACGTACCCCGCGATCCAGACCGACGCGGCCATCAACCCCGGCAACTCGGGTGGGCCGCTGGTCGACATGACCGGTGCCGTCGTGGGCATCAACTCCTCGATCCGGACGGCGTCCCAGGACACCAGCGCCCAGGGCGGTTCGATCGGCCTCGGCTTCGCCATCCCCATCGACGAGGTCATGCCGATCGTCGACCAGATGATCGCCGGCGACACCCCCACCCACGCCCGTCTCGGCATCCAGGTGTCGGACTCCGGCACGGCGGCCGAGGGATCCGGCGGCGCCAAGGTCGGGCAGGTCAGCGACGGCTCGACGGCGGCCGACGCCGGCCTCCAGCAGGGCGACGTCATCACCCGGGTCGGCGACCACGCCATCACCGACGCCGACTCGCTGGTCGCCACCATCCGGTCCTACCGCCCCGGCGACAAGGTCGAGGTCACCTGGACCAGCGGCGGCCAGGAGCAGACCGCCACGCTCGCGCTCGACTCGGACGCTGCCGCCGGCTGAGCCGACGACCGGCCGGACGGGGGCCACGCGCGGGACACCCCGCGCGTGGCCCCCGTCGCCTCGTGTGGCGGTCCGCGTCATGATGGGGTCGCCACACCAGGTGACGACCCCAAGGAGCCCCATGCAGCTCGAGCTGTCTGCCGAGGACGCCGCGTTCCGCCAGGAGATGCGCACGTTCTTCACCACCGAGTTCCCGCAGCAGATCCGCGACGCCGTGCTGGACGGCCGGCACCTGACGCGTGAGCAGATCGTGGAGAGCCAGCAGGTCCTCAACAAGGCCGGGCTGGCGGTCCCCCACTGGCCCGAGGAGTGGGGCGGACGCGGCTGGACCGACCTCCAGCGCCACCTGTGGCACGAGGAGATGCAGAGAGCCGGCGTGCCCGTCCCGCTGGCCTTCAACGCCTCGATGATCGGCCCGGTGCTCGCGCAGTTCGGCAGCCAGGAGCAGAAGGAGCGCTTCCTGCCCGCGACGGCCAACCTCGACATCTGGTGGTCGCAGGGCTTCTCCGAGCCCGACGCGGGCTCCGACCTGGCCAGCCTGCGCACCACCGCGGTCCGCGACGGCGACGACTGGGTGGTCAACGGCCAGAAGACGTGGACGACCCTGGGCCAGCACGGCGACTGGATCTTCACCCTGGTCCGCACCGACCCCGACGTGAAGAAGCAGGCCGGCATCTCGATGCTGCTCATCGACATGACGCTGCCCGGCGTCGAGGTGCGCCCCATCGAGCTCATCGACGGCGGCCACGAGGTCAACGAGGTCTGGTTCACCGACGTCCGGGTGCCCGGCGACATGCTCGTCGGCGACCTCAACGGGGGCTGGACGATCGCCAAGTTCCTCCTCGGCAACGAGCGCGTCGGCGTCGCCCCGGTGGGCCTCACCAAGCGGGCGCTCGCCACCCTCAAGGACAACGCCGGCGACCGGCTGGACGACCCCTACGTCCGGGCCCGCATCGTCGAGCTCGAGAACGAGCTGCTGGCCCTCGAGCTCACCGCGCTGCGCGTGGTGGCCCACTCCGCCGGCGGTGAGCCCCACCCGGCGTCGTCGGTGCTCAAGCTCAAGGGCACCGAGCTCCAGCAGGCCGTCAGCGAGCTGGCCGTCGACCTGGCCGGGCCGGCCTCGATCGCCTCCGGGGCCGACGACGACTCCCCGCTCGCGGGCTGGGCCCGTCGCAGCGCACCGACCTACCTCAACCTCCGCAAGGCGTCGATCTACGGCGGGTCCAACGAGATCCAGCGCCAGATCATCGCCCGCACGATCCTGGGACTCTGACATGGACTTCACCTATGACGACGAGCAGCAGGCGCTGCGCGAGGCCGTGCGCGGCCTCCTCACCAAGCAGTACGGCGACTACGAGGTCCGCCGCCGGACGACGTCGGAGGACCCCGGCTTCGACGAGGACCTCTGGGGCCGGCTGGCCGAGATGGGCGTCCTGGGGCTGCCCTTCGCCGAGAGTGACGGCGGCGTCGGTGCCGGCCCGGTCGAGATCGGCATCGTGTGCCGCGAGCTCGGCCGGGTGCTGGCTCCCGAGCCCTACCTGACCGGCGTGGTGCTGGCCGGCGGGCTGGTGTCCGCCTCCGGCACCGCCGAGCAGCGGGCCGAGATCCTCGGCGCCGTCGCAGCGGGTGAGCGAGTGCTCGCCGTCGCGCACGACGAGCCCGAGGGTGCGCGCTGGGCCACCGACGCCCCCGGCACCACGGCGACCCGGGACGGGGACGGCTGGACCCTCACCGGCACCAAGGACCCGGTGCTCCACGGTGCCCGCGCCGACCAGGTCGTCGTCACCGCCACCCTCCCCGAGGGCGGCACCGGCCTCTTCCTGGTCGACTTCACGGCCGACGGCGATGCGGCCCACCGCACCGGCTACCCGACGTACGACGGGGGGCGTGCCGCGCGTCTCGTCCTCGACGCCACCCCTGCCGTGCCACTGGGTGACGCCTCCGCCGACCGGTCCGCGACGATCGCCACGATGCTGGACCTCACCCGGGTCATGGCGGCCAACCAGGCGCTGGGGGTGATGCAGGCGCAGCTCGCGGCCACCACGTCGTACCTCACCAGCCGCAAGCAGTTCGGCGTCACGCTCAACACCTTCCAGGCGCTGACGTTCCGGGCCGCGGACATGTACGTCTCCCTCGAGCTGACGCACAGCGTCGTCGACTGGGCGACGATGACCATCTCCACCGGTGACCGCGACGCGCTGCGGGACGCGGCCGCGCGGTGTGCGTTGCAGACCAGCAGGGCCTCGCGCCACATCGGCCAGGAGGCCATCCAGCTGCACGGCGGCATCGCGATGACCGCGGAGTACTCCGTCGGCACCGCCACCGCCCACCTGACCGTGCTGGACCACCTGTTCGGCGACGGCGACCACCACCTGGGCCGGCTGGCCGCGGGTGTCACCGACCACGGCACTTTGGAGGCGTTGGGCTGATGGACCTCTCCCTGTCCGAGGAGCAGCAGGCCTTCCGCGACCTCGCGCGGACCTTCCTTGACCGGGAGGCGATCCCGCACCGCACCCAGTGGGACCGCGACGAGGCGGTCGACCTCGCCATCGTGCCCAAGATGGCCGAGATCGGCTTCTTCGGCCTCACCATCCCCGAGGAGTACGGCGGGCTGGGCGGCGACTACGTCACCTACGCGCTCGCCATGGAGGAGCTCGGGCGCGCCGACTCGGCGCTGCGCGGCATCGTGTCGGTGAGCAGCGGCCTGGTCGGCAAGTCGATCCTGTTCTTCGGCTCCGAGGAGCAGAAGCAGGAGTGGCTCCCCCGGCTCGCGACGGCCGACAAGCTCGGCTGCTTCGGCCTGACCGAGCCCGACACCGGCTCCGACGCCGGCAACCTGACCTCGCGGGCCACCCGCGACGGCTCGGACTGGGTGCTCAACGGGCAGAAGCTCTTCATCACCAACGGCACCTGGGCCGACGTGGCCCTGGTCTTCGCCCGCACGAGCGACGACGGGCCCCGTGGGGTGACGGCGTTCCTCGTCCCGACCGACACCCCCGGCTTCGAGGCCCGCGAGATCAAGGGCAAGCTCGGCCTGCGCGGGCAGGCGACGGCCGAGCTCTTCCTCACCGACGTCCGGGTCCCGGGCTCGGCGGTGCTCGGCGAGGTCGGCCGCGGCTTCAAGATCGCCATGAGCACCCTCGACAAGGGTCGCCTCGCCGTCGCCGCCGGGTGCGTCGGCATCGTCCAGGGCTGCCTGGAGACRTCGGTGGAGTACGCCACGACGCGCACGCAGTTCGGCAAGCCGATCGCGTCCTTCCAGCTGGTGCAGGACATGCTCGCGGACATCTCGGTCGACGCCGACGCGGCGAGGCTGCTGGTGTGGCGCTGCGCCGACCTCATCGACCGGGGCGAGCCGTTCGGCACGGCGGCGTCCAAGGCCAAGCTCTTCGCCTCCGAGGCCGCCGTCCGCGCCGCCAACAACGCGATCCAGGTGCACGGCGGGGCGGGGTACGTCGACGACTACCCGGCCGCGAAGTACCTCCGCGACGCCCGTGTGATGACGCTCTACGAAGGCACCTCGCAGATCCAGAAGCTGCTCATCGGCCGGGCGGAGACCGGGATCAGCGCGTTCGTCTGATCAGCCCTCCACGCGCTTCTGGACGTCCCCGAGCCGGGCCACCGGCACGAAGCCGAGCCTCCAGCGTGCCGACCACCTCGCTCATCGGGCCCGCACGACCCGGCCCTCGTCCCAGACGGGCCCGTCGGGCTCGTAGACCTCGCCGTCGGCGCCGTAGACCAGGAACCGGTCGAAGCCACGGGCGAACCACCGGTCGTGGGTGACCGCGAGCACCGTGCCCTCGACGGCCTCGAGCCCCGCCTCCAGCGCCTCGGCACTCTGCACGTCGAGGTTGTCGGTGGGCTCGTCGAGCAGCAGGAGGGTGGCCCCGCTCAGCTCCAGGAGCAGGATCTGGAAGCGCGCCTGCTGGCCGCCGGACAGCGACTCGAAGGTCTGCTCGCCGGCGTGCGCGAGCTCGTAGCGGTCGAGGACCCGGCTCGCCTGCTCGCGCCCCATGCCCGCCCGGCCCTGGCCGGCGGGCTGCCCGTCGCCGCGGTGCAGGATCTCCAGCAGCGTCTTGCCGCGGAGCTCGGGGTGGTCGTGGGTCTGCACGAACCAGCCCGGTCGCACCCGGGCACCCAGCTTGGCCTTGCCGGTGTGCGGCACCGGCGCGGGCGGCTCGCCCACGGGGCGGTGCTCGACGTCGGGGTCGCTGCCACCGGCCGCGAGCAGCCGGAGGAAGTGCGACTTGCCGGAGCCGTTGGAGCCGAGGACCGCGACCCGCTCGCCGTACCAGACCTCGAGGTCGAAGGGCTTCATGAGCCCGGTGAGCTCGAGGTCGGTGCACACCACGGCGCGCTTGCCGGTGCGGCCGCCCTTGAGGCGCATCGTCACCTGCTGCTCGCGCGGCTGCTCCATGGGCGGTCCGGCCTCCTCGAACTTCCGCAGCCGCGTCTGGGCGGCGCGGTACTGCGAGGACATGCCGTCGTTGTACTCGGACTTGATCTTGAGCCGCAGCACGAGGGCCTTGATCTTGGCGTGCTCCTCGTCCCAGCGCCTGCGCTGCTCCTCGAAGCGCAGGAACCGGTCCTCACGGGCCTCGTGGTAGCTCGCGAAGCCGCCGGGGTGCGTCCACACGAGGTTGCCGGCCGCGCCCAGCTCGACGGTGACGATCCGGGTCGCGGTGTTGGCGAGCAGCTCGCGGTCGTGGCTGATGAACAGGATGGTCTTGGCCGACTCGCGGATGCGCTGCTCGAGCCAGATCTTGCCGGGCACGTCGAGGTAGTTGTCGGGCTCGTCGAGCAGCAGCACCTCGTCGGGACCGCGCAGCAGGTACTCCAGGACCAGCCGCTTCTGCTCGCCGCCGGACAGGGTGGACAGGGATCGGTGCTTCGCCCGGTCGTAGGGCATCGCCATGGAGGCGACGGTGCACGTGTCCCACGTGACCTCGAGGTCGTAGCCACCGGCGTCGGCGTACTCCGACAACGCCTCGGCGTAGCGCATCTGCGTCGCCTCGTCGTCGGTCTCCATCAGCGCGAGCTCGCACTCGTCGACCGCACGGGCGGCGGCCTGCACGCGGGGCGGCGCGACGCTCAGCAGCAGGTCGGCGACCGTCTCGTCCACGCCGCCGTGTCCGACGAACTGGCGCATCACGCCGAGCCCGCCGGAGCGCGTGACCGCGCCCGCGTGCGGGACCAGGTCACCGGTCACGATCCGCAGCAGGGTCGTCTTGCCGGCGCCGTTGGCGCCCACCAGGGCGACCTTCGCGCCGTCGCCGACCCGGAAGGAGACCTCGTCCAG
This sequence comes from Nocardioides sp. P4_G4, assembly GCF_056401085.1. NCBI lineage: Bacteria > Bacillati > Actinomycetota > Actinomycetes > Propionibacteriales > Nocardioidaceae > Nocardioides > Nocardioides sp. P4_G4. The sequence goes on along the minus strand of NZ_JBFUKA010000013.1, from coordinate 28,649 downwards.
CAGTACTCGTCCGTCGGGCAGCTCGTAGCGCACTCCCGACACATCCACATGTCCCACGCAACCCATTGTCCGGCACGCGCGCGGCTGCGACCACGCGTTAAATCCTGCGGGCAGCGTGTCGGTAGTGGTCTGGACCACCTTAGGGTGTGGGGCATGTCCGTCCAGAACGAGCAATCCACGTCCACCGTCCCGAAGTGGCGCGTCATCGGTCCGGGTCTCGTCGTCGCCGCCACCGGCGTCGGTGCGGCCGACCTCGTCGCCACCCTCATCGCCGGCCAGAAGTTCGGCTACACGCTGCTGTGGTGCGTGGTCGTGGGGTGCGTGATGAAGATCGTCCTGGTCGAGGGGGCGGGCCGCTACTCGCTCGCCACGGGCCGCACGATCTTCGAGGGCTGGCGCTCGCTGGGCATCTGGACGACGTGGTACTTCGCGCCGTACATCGTGATCTGGGGCTTCGTGTACGGCGCCGCCGCGATGGCCGGCACCGGCCTCGCGCTGGCCGGCCTCACCGGCACCCTCTCGGTGACGTGGTGGGGCATCATCTCCGGCCTGATCGGCCTGGCCCTGGTGTGGTCCGGTCGCTACAGCGTCTTCGAGAAGGTGCTCGCCGCCCTCGTCGGGCTCATGTTCGTCACCATGGTCGGCGCCGCGCTGCTGACCACGCCCAACATCCCCGAGCTGCTCACCGGCCTCGCCCCCCGCATCCCCGACGGCGGACTGGTCAACACCCTGGCCCTGGCCGGCGGCGTCGGCGGCACCATCACCCTCGCGGCGTACGGCTACTGGCTGCGCGAGAAGGGCTGGGCCACCCCGTCCTACATGCGCGTCATGCGCATCGACAACACGGTCGCCTACGTCGTGACCGGCATCTTCGTGCTCGCCACCCTCATCGTCGGCGCCGAGCTCCTGTACTCCACGAGCGTGGCCATCGAGGAGGGCGACGCCGGGCTGGTGGACCTCGCGGTCGTGCTCCAGGACCGCTACGGGCAGTGGGCCGGAAAGGTCTTCCTCATCGGCTTCTGGGCCGCGGCCATGTCGTCGTTGGTCGGTGTCTGGAACGGCGTGAGCCTGATGTTCGCCGACTTCATGACCAACGTGCGCGGCGGGCACAGCGACGACGCGGACGCCCGCGCCGGCGGCAAGTGGTACAAGGCCTACATCCTGTGGCTGACGTTCCCGCCGATGGCGATGCTGTTCCTCGGCAAGCCGGTCTGGCTGATCCTGGCGTACGGCGTGCTGGGCGCGTTCTTCATGCCGTTCCTGGCCGTCACCCTGCTGTGGCTGCTCAACACCGACCGCACGCCCGTCGAGTGGCGCAACAAGCTGCACTCCAACGTCCTGATGACGATCATCGCGCTGGCCTTCGTCGCGCTGTGCGTCAACGAGGTGCGCAAGGCGGTCGCCGGGGCCTAGGCCTCGGGCCGCTCCTCAGATGCGTTCCGCGACCCGGCGGGCCGCGATCTGCAGGATGTCCCAGACCGAGGAGAACGGCGGGGCGTAGGCCAGGTCCATCCACGCGAGGTCGTCGACGGTGCCCTCCGCCCACAGGACCGCCGCCGCGGTGTCGACCCGCTTGCCCGCCCCACGGCCGCCCACGACCTGCACCCCGAGCAGCCGCCGGGTGTCCCGGTCGGCCATCACCCACACGGCGATCGGGTCGGCCTCGGGCATGTAGCCGGTGGCGGTGGTCCCCTCGGTCACCAGCGTCACCGGGTCGTGGCCGGCCTGCTCCGCCTCGTCGCGGGTCAGGCCGGTCCGGGCGATCTCGAGGTACTGCTCGCCGGCGGCGAACCTCGTGATCGAGGTGTCGACGATGCCCCGGAAGGCCAAGGTCCCGCCGGCCAGGCTGTCCCCGAGGGCCCGCCCGTGCTTCGTGGCGTGCGTCCCGAGGGGCCGGAAGACCCAACGGTCGTCGATGCGGCGGCGTACCTCGCAGCAGTCGCCGGCCGCCCACACGTGGTCGGCGACCCGACCGCGCGGGTCCGGTCGCAGGGCCCCGTTGGCGGACGTCTCGAGTCCCGAGCCGGCGAGGAAGGCGGTGGCCGGGCGGACCCCGATGGCCAGCACGACGAGGTCGGCGTCGCGGCGGTCGCCCTCCCACCRCACTCCGGTCACCCGGTCGGCCCCGGACTCGTCCTGCACCGTGTCCAGCCCGGTGACCTCGACCCCGAGCACCACCTCGGCACCCGCGTCGCAGAGGGCCACGGCCACCCGCTCGGACATCTCGTCCTCGAGCAGCGCCAGCCCGCGCCCGCGGGTCACCACGGTCACCCCGAGCCCGCGACGCAGGGCCGCCTCGGCGACCTCGACGCCGATGTAGCCGGCGCCGACGACCACCACGTGCGCCCCGTCGCCCGCCGCGTCGAAGCGGTCCAGCCAGGCGGCACCGTCGTCGAGCGTCTTGACCGGGCCGACCATGTCGTAGGGCGTGCCGTCGGGCCGCAGGGCCCAGTCCGGCACGATCGCCGGGGCGCCCGTGGCGACAACCAGCTCGTCGTACTCCAGGGTCTCCCCCGCGGCCGTCGTGACCGTGCGTCCGGCGACGTCGGCCGAGACGACCTCGGTCCCGAGCCGCAGGTCGATGCCGGCCTCGCGGTGCTGCTCGGCGGTCCGGGCGACGAGCTCGTCGGCCGAGCCCACCTCGCCGGCCATCCAGTACGGGATCCCGCAGGCGGAGTACGACGTGTGGCACCCGCGGTCGAGCACGGTCACCGCGAGCGCGGTGCCGGTGCGGCGCGCGGTGCGCAGCGCCTGGTGGGCCGCCGACATGCCGGCCGCGTCGGCCCCCACGACCACGACCCGGGTGACGGCCTCGCTCATTCCTCGGTCTGCTTCGCCCACAGGTTGATGCCGGCCTCGACGGCGTGCTGGTCGATGGCGACCAGCTCGTCGGCGGTCAGCGGCGGCCCGTCGAGGGCGTCGAGGTTGGTGTCGAGCTGCTCCACGCTGCTGGCCCCGATGACCGCACTGGTGACCCGCGAGTCGCGCAGCGCCCACTGGAGGGCGAGCTGGGCCAGCTTCTGCCCGCGCTGCTGCGCGATGTCGTTGAGGGCCCGCACCCGGTCGAGCACGTCGTGCTCGAGGCCGGCCAGCGTGCTGTCGTCGCGGGCCGCGCGGCTGTCCCGCGGGACCCCGTCGAGGTAGCGGTCGGTCAGCAGACCCTGGGCGAGCGCGGTGAAGACGATGCAGCCCATCCCCTGCTCCTCGAGCTCGTCGAGGAGGCTCTGCCCGCCGGCGTGAGGAGCCTCGATCCAGCGGTTGAGCATCGAGTACGACGGCTGGTGGATCAGGAGCGGGGTGCCGAGCTCACGGGCGATGCTCGCCGCCTCGCGCGTCTTGTCGGCGGAGTACGACGAGATCCCGGCGTACAGGGCGCGACCGCTGCGGACCGCGGTGTCGAGGGCGGCCATCGTCTCCTCGACGGGCGTCTCGGCGTCGAAGCGGTGGCTGTAGAAGATGTCGACGTAGTCCAGCCCGAGCCGTGCCAGCGACTGGTCGAGGCTGGCCAGGACGTACTTGCGGCTGCCGCCACCCTGGCCGTACGGGCCGGGCCACATGTCGTAGCCGGCCTTGGTCGAGATGACGAGCTCGTCGCGGTAGGGCGCGAAGTCGTCGCGCAGGTAGCGCCCGAAGTTCTCCTCGGCGCGACCGTAGGGCGGGCCGTAGTTGTTGGCCAGGTCGAAGTGCGTCACTCCGCGGTCGAAGGCCTTGCGCAGGATGGCCCGCTGGGTCTCCTCGGGACGGTCGGTCCCGAAGTTCTGCCACAGCCCCAGGCTGAGCGCGGGGAGCTTGAGCCCGCTGCGCCCGGTGTGGCGGTAGTCCATCGACTCGTAGCGGTCCTCGGCGGCGTCGTACGTCATGGAGCCACTCTTGCAGGTGGCGTGGTGTCCCTACGCTGACCCTGTGACCACCTCYCCCGACGCGGCCCTCCACGACTGGCGCATCGAGGAGCGCGAGTACCTCCGCCACGAGCAGCGCCGTGGTCGTCGGCACGCGTTCGAGTCCCTCGACCCGGTCCGGACCGCCCTGGTGGTCGTCGACATGGTCGACTTCTTCGTCGAGCCCTCGGCGTACTGCCGCGGCATCGTCCCCGGGATCAACCTGCTCGCCGACGAGCTCCGCGCGGCGGGCGGCACCGTGGCGTGGATCGTGCCGGGCCACAGCGAACCCACCGCCCGCGACCGCGAGCACCTCGGCGACGAGATCGCCGAGCTGTACGCCCGCTCGGGCGGTGAGGGGACGCCGGCCGAGCGCCTGTGGCCGGCCCTCGCGGTCGCCGACACGGACCTCGTGGTCGAGAAGACCGCGCACAGCGCCTTCTTCCCGGGCCGCAGCCCGCTGGCCGGCCTGCTGGCCGAGCGCGAGATCGACACCGTGGTCGTCACCGGCACCGTCACCAACGTGTGCGTCGAGGGAAGCGTCAGAGACGCCGCCACCCTGGGCCTTCGCGTCATCCTGGTCGCCGACGGCTGTGCCGCGATGCGCGACCAGGACCACAACGCGGCCCTGCACGTCGTCTACCGCTCCTTCGGCGACGTCCGACCCACCGCCGAGGTTCTCGACCTCATCCGCGCCGGCGGTCGTTGAACGCCGCTCCCGCCGCCCTCACCTACCGCCGCGACCACACCGGCAGCACCGCCACCGGCCGCGCCTGGCCCGATACCAGCACCGGGACCACGACCCCGCGGCGTACCTGCCACTTCGTTCACGTGCCACGATGACCCCGTCCGCTCCACCCGAACGAACGGAACTCACATGGGCCTGATCTTCCCCGTCTCCGAGGACACCCCGGACGACAAGGACGCCGCCTTCGACGACTTCGCGACCGACTGGTCGGACACCTGGATGGTCGAGGTCGACACCGACTTCGACGACGAGGAGGCCGGCGACGTGGTCCGCCTCGGCCCCATGGGCGCCCAGGCCGCGTGGGACCTCGCCAGCGCCCTCGACGAGAAGCGCTCGGAGTGGACGATGGTGATCCTGCCGCTCTTCTCCGACACCGACGTCGACTCGATCATCGAGCAGATCGAGTCCTGAGCCGGGGTGGCGGCGGGCTCAGGCCCGCCGCGTCTCCAGCACCCGGAAGCCCTTGACGGACGCGAGCCGCGTCGTCGGGTAGCCCTGCTCCCCCAGCCAACGCTGGAGCGAGTCGGCGCCCAGGTTCTTGCCGACCACCATCACGGCACGCCCGTCGGGCGCGAGCCGGGGCAGCCAGGTCAGCAACAGCTCGTGCAGCGCCTCCTTGCCGATCCGGATCGGCGGGTTCGACCAGATCTCGTCAAACTGCATGTCGGAGGGCACGTCGGAGGCCCGGCAGGCGACGAAGTGCCCGCCTACCCCGAGCGCGGCGGCGTTCTCGTTGGCGAGCAGGATCGCGCGCTCGTTGACCTCGACGCCGATCACCGACGAGAGCGGCACCGCGGCGGCGATGCCGAGCCCGATCACGCCGTACCCGCAGCCCAGGTCCAGGAACCGACCCGGCACCGGCGGCTCGAGCTCCCGGAAGAGCACCGCGGTCGCGTGGTCGAGGTGCCCCCGGCTGAACACCCCCGCACCGCTGGTCAGCTCCAGCTCGTGTCCCCACACGGACGCCGTGAACGTCTCCCGCTCGAACGGCGCGGCGGGGTCGGCGGAGAAGTAGTGGTCCTCAGTCATCGATGGCCTCCCTGGTGTTGCGGGCCCGCTCGGCCTGCGCTGCGAGCTCGGCACCCTCGGGGTAGCCGACCTCCTCCAGCGTCAGCCCGTGGGCGTGCATGACGGTCAGTGCGGGATCGCGACGACGCGCGACCATGAGCTCGGCGGCCCACTCCGGCGGCTTGCGCCCGTCCCCCACGGCGAGCAGGCAGCCGACGAGCGAGCGCACCATGCTGTGGCAGAACGCGTCGGCGACCACCCGGGCGACCGCGATGCCGGTCTCGTCGCGGCTCCACGACAGCTCCGTCAGGGTCCGGACGGTGGTCGCCCCTTCGCGGCGCTTGCAGAACGACCCGAAGTCGCGCAGCCCCATCAACGAGGTCGCGGCACCGTTCATCGCGTCGAGGTCGAGCCGCCGCGGCCAGGCCAGCACGTGCGAGCGCACGAGGGGGTCGACCAGGGTCGGGTCGTCGGCCACGCGGTAGGCGTAGCGACGCCAGGTCGCGGAGAAGCGGGCGTCGAAGCCCTCGGGCGCCACGGACCCACGGTGCACCCGGACGTCGGCGGGCAGGAGGCCGTTGAGGCGACGTACGAGCGCCTCCGCGGGCGGCTCCGCCGACCTCCCGGCCGCCCGCGCCAGGTCCTCGGGCGCCACGTCCAGGTGGACGACCTGCCCGCGCGCGTGGACGCCGGTGTCGGTACGCCCCGCGCACACCACCCGCACGACCGGTAGCCGGAACGCGGTGGCCAGCGCGTCCTCGAGCGTCGCCTGCACCGTCCGCAGCGACGGTTGGGTCGCCCAGCCCCTGAAGTCGGTCCCGTCGTAGGACAGGTCGAGGCGGATGCGCACCCGACGATCCTAGGTGGCCCTCGCAGGCCCTCCCTCGCGCGCCCCGAGCCGCCATACTCGACGCGTGAGCAACCCCGCGATCATCCTCGTCTCCGGCGCGCACCTCGACGTCCTGGAGGAGCAGTTCTCCCGTTACGCACGCGAGTACGACGTCCGCCTCGCCACGACGGCCGCCGAGGGCAAGCAGCACGCCGTCGAGGTGATCGGCTCGGGCGGGCAGGTCGCCCTCTTCGTCCTGGAGTCCGAGCTGCCCGACATGGAGCTCTACCCGGCGATCGGCAAGATCCGGCAGACCGTCCCGACCGCGCGCCGCGTCGTGGTCTCGCACTGGGAGAACTTCCGCCGCGACGCCGAGGCCCTGCGCCACGGCCAGGCGACCGGCAAGTACGACGCGTTCCTGCTGATGCCGCGCGGGGTGCGCGACGAGGAGTTCCACACCGCGGTCATCGACCTGCTCAACGACTGGGCCGCCACGGTCGCGGTGCCCGAGGTCGTGACGGTCCGCATCGTCACGCCCGAGAACGACGTGCTCACCCTCCAGCTGCGGGACTACCTCGAGCGGGTCGGCCTGCCGTGCGGCGTCTTCCACCCCGACAGCGAGGAGGGCCGCGACGTGGTCTCCCGGCGCGTGGTCGACGACGGACGCTGGCCCCTGGTGGAAGCATTCACCTCGACGGCGCCCTTCGTCCCCACGAGCACCCACGACCTCGCGGTGACCCTCTACGGCCGTCCCGACGACATCGAGGTCGACCAGGTGGTCGACCTCGTCGTCATCGGCGCCGGGCCCGCCGGCCTGGCGGCCAGCGTCTACGGAGCCAGTGAGGGTCTCTCCACGGTTGCCGTGGAGGGTGAGGCCATCGGCGGCCAGGCCGGCACCAGCTCGATGATCCGCAACTACCTCGGCTTCCCCCGCGGCATCTCGGGCATGCGGCTGGCCCAGCGCGCCCGCAACCAGGCGATCCGCTTCGGCACGCGCTTCTTCACCGGGTGGCCGGTCGTCTCCCTCGAGCCGGGCGCGGACGGGCGCCCGCACGTCGTGCGCACCGAGGGTGGCGACGTGCACGCCCGAGCGGTGGTGATCTCCACCGGCGTCACCTACCGACGCATCGGCATCGCCTCCCTCGACGGGCTGGTCGGGTACGGCGTCCACTACGGCGCCGCGATGACCGCGTCGCGGGAGATGGAGGGGGCCGACGTCATCGTGGTCGGCGGCGGCAACAGCGCGGGCCAGGCGGCCGTGCACCTGGCCCGCTTCGCCCGCTCGGTCACGATCATGATCCGTCGCCCGGACCTGGCGGCGACCATGTCGCACTACCTGATCAGCGAGATCGGCTACAACCCGCGCATCGAGGTCCTCGGCAGCGCCCGCGTCGTGGACGGTGGCGGCGACGGACGCCTGGAGTGGGTGGACGTCGAGGACGTGACGAGCGGGGACCGGCACCGTCGTGAGATCCGCGGCCTGTTCCTGCTGCTCGGCGCCGACCCGCAGTGCGAGTGGTTGCCCGACGAGGTCGCCCGCGACGAGCGCGGCTTCGTGCTCACCGGCCGCGACGTCCCCCCCGAGGCCTGGGTGGACGGACTGCCACCCGCCAACCTCGCGACGACGGTCCCGGGCATCTTCGCCGCCGGCGACATCCGGGCCGGGTCGATGAAGCGGGTCGCCTCGGCGTCGGGCGAGGGCGCGTCGGTGGTGTCGCTCGTGCACGACTGGCTGGGCTGAAGACCCGTCCCGAGCAGTGCATTCAACGCAACGGTTGACAACCGTTCAGCGTCCGGACTACCTTTGATCAACCGATCAGTTGAGGAAGGTGGACGACCATGACCGACCAGCTCTCCCGCGTCTTCGCCGCCCTTGCCGACCCCACCCGACGCGACATGGTCGCTCGCCTCACCGTCGCCGACGCGACGGTCGGTGACCTCGCCGCGCCGTACGACGTGAGCCTCCAGGCGGTCTCCAAGCACCTCAAGGTGCTCGAGGAGGCCGGCCTGGTCAGTCGGAGCCGAGAGGCCCAGCGCCGCCCGGTGCACCTGGAAGCCGAGGTGTTCGACCTGATGACCAAGTGGATCGAGCGCTACCGGCGACAGGCCGAGGAGCGCTTCGCCCGCCTCGACGCCGTGCTGGCCTCCCTGCAGGAGACCGATGACCCCACCGCCCAGGAAGGAACCGCATCATGACCACCGCACAGGACCACCGCTACGCCGAGGCCGCCATCGAGGCCGACCCGACCGTGCCCGCCGTCCACATCTGGCGCGACTTCGCCGCGACTCCCGCCCAGCTCATGCGGGCGCACACCGACCCCGACCTGTTCGCCCGGTGGGTCGGGCCCGACTCGGTGGCGATGACCATCGACCACTGGGACTGCCGCACCCTCGGCTCCTACCGGTACGTCGGGCGCCGTGACGGCGAGGAGTTCGCCTTCCGCGGCACCTTCCCCTACGTCGGCGAGGACCGGCTCGTGCAGACCTTCACGTGGGAGGAGATGCCGGAGGCGGTCGCCCTCGAGACGATGACCTTCGAGGACCTCGGCAACGGGATGACCCGGCTGCACGCCTTCTCGCTGTGCGACTCGTTCGAGGCTCGCGACGGCATGCTGGCCAGCGGCATGGAGGTCGGCATCCACGAGGGCTACCGCTCGCTCGACGCCCTGCTCGCCGACGGGGCCGCCTGAGATGGCCCTGCCCGACACGCCGGCCGCGCGCCACCGGGAGGTGTCCAAGACGTTCGGGGCACTCGTCCACGGGGCCGACGACTGGCAGGCGGCCGCCCCCGTCGACGGCTGGACCGCGCGGGACGTGGTTGCCCACCTCGTGGAGTGGTTCCCCGGCTTCCTCACCGCCGGGGGCGTCTCCCTCCCGCCCGGACCGGCGGTCGCCGATGACCCGGCCGGAGCGTGGGACCACCACGCCGACGCCGTCCAGGCCGTCATCGAGGAGCGGGGAGAGGAGTCCTTCACCCACCCGTACGTCGGGACGCACCGCCTCGCCGTCGCGGTCGACCAGTTCTACATCTCCGACGTCTTCATGCACAGCTGGGACCTGGCGCGGGCCACCGGGCAGGAGGTCGCCCTGGACGAGGACTTCGCGGGCGCGCTGCTCGGGGGCCTCCAGCAGATGGAGGAGGTGCTGCGCTCCTCGGGCCAGTACGGCGCGCCGGTGGCCGTCGCCGACGACGCACCGGTGGTCGACCGGCTGATGGGCTTCATCGGCCGCGACCCGGCCTGGGCGCCCCCGGCGCGCTGACGACCCTCAGTCCAGTTCGTGCCGGTGGGGCGGGTCCCCGCCGGGACGGCTGACGGTCACCGCGGCGGCGCGCGCGGCGAACTCGAGCACCCCCGACCGGTCGTCGGCCGACAGGGCCCGCAGGCGCTCACCCGCGCCGGGACCCACGACGCCCAGGTCCCACAAGGCGTGGACGACCGCGGCCGTCACCGTGTCCCCGGCCCCGATCGTGTCGGCGACCTCGACCCGCGGCGCGGCGACCTCGACCTCGCCCTCGTCGGCGTACCAGCGCACCCCGGCTCCGCCGAGGGTCACCACCACCGCCCCGGCCCCGGCGGCGAGGAGGAGGCCGGCCACCTCACGCTGGGTCCGACCCGGCCAGAGCGTCTCCAGGTCCTCGTCGCTCGCCTTGACGACGTCAGCCAGGCGCGCCATCTGCTCGGCCCGGGCGACGACCTCGTCCCCCGTGCCGGTGATGGCCGGCCGTGCGTTGACGTCGAACACGCTCAGCGCGCTCCCCCGGGCCGACTCCACCAGCGCCGCGACGTCGTCGGCCCCGGGCGCCAGTGCGGCCCCGATGGAGCCGTAGACCACCACCGCCGGGACGACGTGCTCGGGCAGCGACATGTCCGGCACCCGCCACTCGATGTCGAAGACGTAGCTCGCCGAACCGTCCTCGGCCAGCGTCGCCACGGCCGTGGCCGTGCGGGTGAGCACGAGCGGGTCGACCGCCATCCGTACGTCGTTGGCGCTGAGGTGGCTGGCGAGCAGCCGGCCGTGCGCGTCGTCGGCCCACGCGCTCGCGAACCACACCGGGCGACCGAGTCGACTCATCGCCACCGCCGCGTTGGCCGAGCTCCCGCCCGCATGGTCGCGCTCGCTGCCGTCCCGTCCCCGCACGACGTCGACGAGTGCCTCACCGACCACCAGCGCCACCTGCTCCACCCGGTCCATGGCGTGGTTCTACCACCTCCGCACCTAGGCTGGCGCGCATGGAGCTCGCCAGGATCGACCTCGATCCCCTCGATCCGGAGTCGGGCACCGCGCCGTACGAGCAGGTCCGGGTCCAGCTCGCCGCCCGGATCCGAGACGGCCGGCTCCCCGCCGGCAGCCGGCTGCCGACCGTCCGCGCCCTCGCGGGCGACCTCGGACTGGCGGTCAACACCGTGGCCCGCGTCTACAAGGAGCTCGAGGCCGACGGCCTCGTGGCCACCGAGGGACGGCGCGGCACCCGCGTGACCGGCACGGTCGCCACCCCGACGGCCGTCCAAGACGCGGCGGACGCCCTCGCCCTCGCGGCCCGGCGCGCCGGGCTCACCCTGGCCGAGACCTCACGACTCCTCGAGCAGGGGTGGTCGCGATGAGGTGGGTCGTCCACGGTGCCGGCGCGGTAGGCGGGGTCGTCGGCGGCCACCTGCACCTCGCCGGCCTCCCCACCACGCTGGTGGCCCGCGGTGCGCACCTGGCCGCCATCCGCGACGGCGGGCTGCGGCTGGACACGGGCGACGGCATGCACCGCATCGTGGCCCCGGCCACCGACACCGCCGCCGACGTGGAGTGGACCGACGACACCGTCGTGCTGCTCGCGGTGAAGTCGCACCAGGCCGCAGCCGCCCTCGACGACCTCGCCGCRCACGCACCCGCCGGCACCCCGGTCGTCTGCGCCACCAACGGCGTCGCGACCGAGCTCGCGGCCCTGCGCAGGTTCGCGGCGACCTACGCCGTGTGTGTGATGCTGCCCTCCACCCACCTCGAGCCCGGACTCGTGGTCGCGAAGTGCCATCCCGTGCCCGGCATCCTGGACGTGGGTCGCATCCCGGACGGCACCGACGACCGCACGGCCTCGATCGCCGCCGACCTGCGCGCGGCCGGCTTCGAGTCCGTGGAGCGTGACGACGTGATGGCGTGGAAGCGCCGCAAGCTCCTGATGAACGTCGGCAACGGCGTGGACGCGTCGTTCGCGCCCGGCGCAGAGGCCGACGAGCTGGCCGAGGTCGCGCACCTCGAGGGTGAGCGCGTCCTGGCTGCGGCGGGCCTCACGCTCACCACGGCCGAGGCCGACCGGGAGCGGCGCGGCGACGTGCTCCGCCAACGCGAGGACCTGCCGGCCGCCGGCGGCTCCACGTGGCAGAGCCTGCAGCGAGGGACCGGGGACACAGAGGTCGACTATCTCGCCGGCGAGGTCGTGCTCCTCGGTCGGCTGCACGGCGTCCCCACCCCGGCCTGCGAGGCGGTGGTGGCCGCCACTCGCCGGTTGACCCTGACCGGTGGGGCGCCGCGCACCCTCTCGGCCGCCGAGGTCCTGGCGTCGCTGCCGTGACGAGCTGTGGATGAGCCCCTCGGGTTGTCGGTACGCCGTGCCAGTCTCCGAGAGCACCACCACTGACCCCGGGAGCCACTGACATGGACCACACCGACGACACCGCCCCGATGCTGGCCCGGGTGCGCAAGCTGCTGGCCAAGGCCGAGGACCCCGCCGCGACTGCAGCGGAGGCCGAGACCTACACGGCCAAGGCCGCCGCGCTGATGGCGGCCCACGGCATCGACCGCGCCCTGCTCGCCCTCGCCGACCCGTCCCTGGACGTGGTCGGCGACCTCGTCATCGTCGTCGAGCGCCCCTATGCCGCGGACAAGGCCGACCTGCTCGGCACCGTCGCGTCCGCCCTCGGGTGTCGTGGCGTGCGCCGCACCCGCTACCCCGACGGCACCAAGGAGCTGTCCCTGCACCTGTTCGGCCACCGGTCCGACCTGCAGCGGGTGGAGATCCTGTTCACCAGCCTCCTCGTGCAGGGGCTGCACACCCTCGCGCGCACCCCGGTGCCGTCCCACGACCACCCGGCCGCGTTCCGACGCAGCTGGCTGGCGGGCTTCACCCAGTCCATCGGCGCCCGGCTGGTCCGCGTCGAGAGGGCCGCCGCCGAGGGCGCGGACGACCGGTTCGCCCGGCGCGGCACGTCCAGTGCGATCGTCCTGGCCGACCGCTCGCACGCCGTGGAGGCCGCGCGCGACGAGACGTACCCCCACCTCCAGCAGGCCACGGCCCGGCGGCTCTCCGGCACCGGTGCCCGGGACGGCTGGAGCGCCGGCCAGCGTGCGGACCTCGGGGACGCCCGCCTGCGCGGCGGGCGACGCTCCCTGCCCGCGAGGTGAGCCGGACGCACGAAGGCCCGCCACCCCAGCGGGGTGACGGGCCTTCGAAGGAGAGCGGTCAGATCACTCGCCGGCGCGCGTGAAGCCAGCGGCCTCGGCGGACTCGACCGAGTCGAACCACACCTCAGCGACCGTCTGGGCGTACCACTGGCCGTCGGGCTCGTGGAACTTCATCGAGTTCTCGTTGCCCTTCACCGGGAAGCCCTCGGGGGCCTCGTCGGCGTTCTCCATCGGCGCGTGCGAGCCGGAGTACTTGCCCGACACGTTGCCGTCCGTGACGTCCTCGTCGGCCGCGACCGWGGGGACCTCGGCCTCGGTCGCCTCGGCCTCGGTGGTCTCCTCGGCGGGAGCCTCCTCGGCCGCAGCGGCCGGCGCCGGGGCGGCGGCCTGCGTCTTCTTGGTCGAGGCAGCCTTGGGGCTGTACGCCTCGGTCACCAGCTCGATGACCGCCATGGGGGCGTTGTCGCCCTTGCGCGGACCGATCTTGGTGATCCGGGTGTAGCCGCCGGGGCGCTCGGCGAACGTCGGGCCGATCTCGGTGAAGAGGGTGTGCACGACCGACTTGTCGCGGATGGTCTTGAGGACCTCGCGACGGTTGTGCAGGTCTCCACGCTTGGCCTTGGTGATCAGCTTCTCCGCGACCGGGCGCAGCATGCGGGCCTTGGTCTCGGTGGTGGTGATGCGGCCGTGCTCGAACAGGGCGGTGGCCAGGTTCGAGAGGATCAGGCGCTGGTGGGCGGGGCTACCGCCGAGGCGCTTGCCCTTCTTGGGCTTGGGCATGTCAGTTCTCGCTTCTCTCCGGCCGTGTCAGGTACCGGGGTAGACGTCCCTCAGGGAGAGGAACGGTTTGGACCGGGCGAGCGGGGCGCCGGTGAGACGCCACGCAACCGCAACCACAGTCAAGATCAACTGCGGCGCGGCAGCGGGGCGCCGGAGGCGACCCGCTCGCGCCATTCAATTAGTACTGCTCGTCCTCGACGAAGGCGTCGTCGTCGTCGTCGCCGTACGCCGCCAGGGCCGCGTGCGGGTCGAAGCCGGGCGCGCTGTCCTTGAGGGACAGACCCATCTCGACCAGCTTGGCCTTGACCTCGTCGATCGACTTCGCACCGAAGTTGCGGATGTCGAGCAGGTCCTGCTCCGAGCGGCTGATGAGCTCACCCACGGTGTGGATGCCCTCGCGCTTGAGGCAGTTGTAGGACCGGACCGTCAGCTGCAGGTCCTCGACCGGGAGGGCGAGGTCGGCGGCGAGCTGCTCGTCGACGGGCGAGGGACCGATGTCGATGCCCTCGGCCTCGACGTTGAGCTCACGGGCCAGGCCGAAGAGCTCGACCAGCGTCTTGCCGGCCGAGGCGATGGCGTCGCGGGGACGCATCGACGGCTTGGTCTCGACGTCGATCACCAGCTTGTCGAAGTCCGTGCGCTGCTCGACACGGGTGGCCTCGACCTTGTAGGTGACCTTGAGGACCGGGCTGTAGATCGAGTCGACCGGGATGCGGCCGATCTCGTTGTCCGCACCCTTGTTCTGCACGGCCGAGACGTAGCCGCGGCCACGCTCGACGACGAGCTCGACGTCCAGCTTGCCCTTGTCGGACAGCGTGGCGATCTTCAGGTCGGGGTTGTGGACCTCGACGCCGGCGGGCGGCGTGATGTCCGCTGCGGTGACGTCACCGGCACCCGACTTGCGCAGGTACATGACGACCGGCTCGTCGTGCTCCGAGGAGACGACGAGGCCCTTGAGGTTGAGGATGATCTCGGTGACGTCCTCGGTCACGCCCTCGATCGTCGAGAACTCGTGCAGCACCGAGTCGACCTTGATGCTGGTGACGGACGCACCGGGGATGGAGGACAGGAGGGTACGGCGCAGCGAGTTGCCGAGCGTGTAGCCGAAGCCGGGCTCCAGCGGCTCGATGACGAACCGCGAACGGAACTCGTCGACGGACTCTTCCGACAGGGTCGGGCGCTGAGCGATAAGCACTGATTTTTTCCTTTCCGGACCCACCCACCATTTGACGGGCCCGAAGTCACAGGATTGTTGTGAAAGGGAGGGACCGGTGGCCGCCCCCGAGGACAGCCACCGGCAAGGATTACTTCTTCGAGTAGTACTCGACGATGAGCTGCTCGGTGACGGGCACGTCGATCTGTGCACGGACCGGCACCTGGTGGATCAGGATGCGCATCCGGGTCGGGATGGCCTCCATCCATGCAGGAACGTGACGCTCGCCGTGGGTCTCGCGGGCGACGATGAACGGGGTCATCTCGAGCGACTTCTCGCGGACGTCGATGATGTCGTGGGCCGACACCTGGAACGACGGGATGTCGACCTTGTGACCGTTGACCGTGAAGTGACCGTGCACGACGAGCTGACGGGCGTGGCGACGCGTACGGGCGAACCCGGCGCGGTAGACCACGTTGTCGAGGCGGCACTCGAGGAGCTGGAGCAGGTTGTCACCGGTCTTGCCCTGGCGACGGTTGGCTTCCTTGTAGTAGCGGAGGAACTGCTTCTCCATCACGCCGTAGGTGAAGCGGGCCTTCTGCTTCTCCTGCAGCTGGAGGAGGTACTCGCTCTCCTTGATGCGGCGACGGCCGTGCTGGCCGGGGGGGTAGGGACGCTTCTCGAAGGCAGCGTCGCCGCCGACGAGGTCGACACCGAGGCGGCGCGACTTGCGGGTGATCGGGCCGGTGTAACGGGCCATGGCAGGAAGTCTCTCTTTCTCGGGTGTCGGGTCAGACGCGGCGGCGCTTGGGCGGCCGGCATCCGTTGTGGGGCGTGGGGGTGACGTCCTGGATGGTGCCGACCTCGAGGCCGATCGCACCCAGCGAACGGATCGCCGTCTCGCGGCCCGAACCGGGGCCCTTCACGAAGACGTCGATCTTCTTCATCCCGTGCTCCATCGCCCGACGACCCGCAGCCTCGGCTGCCATCTGCGCGGCGAACGGCGTGGACTTGCGCGAGCCCTTGAAGCCGACGGTGCCGGCAGAGGCCCACGAGATGACCGCCCCGGTGGGGTCGGTGATCGTGACGATGGTGTTGTTGAACGTGCTCTTGATGTGGGCTTCGCCCTGAGCGACGTTCTTCTTCTCCTTGCGGCGGACCTTGGTCGCGCGGCTCTTGGGAGGCATTCAGGTATCTCCTACGAGGTTCTGGTCTGGAAGCTTCGAGTGAATCGGCGGGACTCAGCGCGTCAGCGCCGGGTCACTTCGCCTTCTTCTTGCCGGCGACAGTGCGCTTGGGACCCTTGCGGGTACGCGCGTTGGTCTTGGTGCGCTGGCCGCGGACCGGGAGGCCCATGCGGTGACGGCGACCCTGGTAGCTGCCGATCTCGATCTTGCGGCGGATGTCTGCCTGGACCTCGCGACGGAGGTCACCCTCGATCTTGAAGTTGGCTTCGATCTCGTCGCGGAGCTTGACCAGCTCCTCGTCGCCGAGCGTGTGCACTCGCGCGTTCGGGTCGACCCCGGTGGCGGCGAGCAGCTGCTGGGCGCGGGTACGGCCGATGCCGTAGATGTAGGTGAGTGCGATCTCGATGCGCTTGTCGCGCGGGAGGTCAACACCAACGAGGCGTGCCATGTGGCTTTCCTTGTCTGTTGCTCACAATGGTTTCGGTCGTGTCGCATCCCGCTCCTGCGGGCTCCGGCCACTGCTCCGGAGGTGTCTTCGCACCGGCTGCTGCCGGGCTAGCGATCACGTTGTGGGTGTCTCAGTTGCGGTCCTGCGATGAGCTGTCCCCTTGCCGCGAGCGGCAGCGGGGTTCGCTGTCTCGTTGTGTCCGGGCTTCGCCCGGCCCCAACGGGACTGCTCAGCCCTGGCGCTGCTTGTGGCGCGGGTTCTCGCAGATGACCATGACGCGTCCGTGGCGACGGATGACCTTGCACTTGTCGCACATCGCCTTGACGCTGGGCTTGACCTTCATCAGAAGGACCTTTCGGATCGGCTGGTTACTTGTAGCGGTAGACGATCCGACCGCGGGTCAGGTCGTAGGGGGACAGCTCCACCACCACGCGGTCCTCGGGGAGGATCCGGATGTAGTGCTGGCGCATCTTGCCGCTGATGTGGGCGAGCACCTTGTGTCCGTTGGTCAGCTCGACCCGGAACATGGCATTCGGAAGGGCCTCCACGACGGAGCCCTCGAGTTCGATCACGCCTTCTTTCTTCGGCATGTCCTCCACAATCTGTTGGTCGTTTGTCTACCGTTGCTGCACCACGCCACGTTGGTGGCGGGGGTCGGCCCGCGAACCTCCGGCCCTCAGGGACCGGTGGACCTCGTGAAGCGCGGCCGTGGACCTCATCACCCGGGCACGTCACGAACCGCTTTTGCTGGCGGTCGAGGCGCTTCCGGCAGCCGCGAGGCACCACGAAACACAACCCACGTTGGGCCGACACGCCAGTTTAGTCTCGCGCTCCGGGAAAAGACCAATCAGCGCAGGCGGCGGCGGATCGCACGGCCGCTCGGCCCGGTCGGGCGCAGCGATCGCAGGTTGATCGCGGCGAGCAGGCGCTGACGGCGGCCCACGGACCGCGACATCGAGCGTCGCTCGGCGTCCACAGTCTCCCAGAAGGTCGCGGCGGCCCCCGCCTCGGGGGTGGCGGGGCCGAAGACGAAGCTGTCGGCCCGACGTGCCAGCGAGGGAGCCTGCTCGGTCCCGATCGACCCGGACTGCTCGCGCCGGGTCACGGTCGGGCCCAGCGGCACCGGCCGGCCGAGGTCACGGGCGTGGTCGACGAGCTCGCGCCAGGCCCCCACGAAGCGCGCCGACACGCTGGCGGCGTTGCGCCGGCGACGTCGACGCAGCAGCTTGAGCCCGAGGATGGCAGCGACCGCCAGCAGGACCACGAGCAACGGGCCACCGACGTACGTCGCGGCCACCAGGATCCAGCCGGGCAGGCGCTCGACGACCGACTCCTCGTCCTCGTCGGCGTCCTTCTTGTCCGCCTTGCGCTCCTTGAGCTCGGCGTCGCTCTGGTCGCCGGCGTCCGAGGGCGGCGGGATCGGCACCGGCGGCGGGACGATCGTGCCGGTCATGGGGGTGTTGGTCTCCGGCAGCTGGTCGGCCGGCGGCTCGTCGGACATGAAGGCCTCGGTCGGCAGCGTCCGCCAGGACCCGTCGGCGGCACGGAGCTCCACCCAGGCCGAGACGTCCTTGCCGGTGACCACACCGCCCTCGGGCACCTCGGCGCCCAGCACGACGCGGGCCGGCACCCCCACCTCGCCGGCCAGCAGCGCCATGATCGCGGCGTACTGCTCGTCGTTGCCGACCATCTGCTGGGCCTGGACGAAGCCGTCCGAGAGCCGCTGGACGTTGTGGCCGGGGTGGTAGACCTGCTCGGACTTGCGGACGCCGTCGGAGTACTTGCCCTCGGTCCGCAGGTGCTCGGCGATGGCGTAGACGCGCTCGATGGGCGTGGTCGCCTTCGCGGACCACTGGGCGGCGGGCGCCTTGAGGAACGACGTGTCCTCCGGGGCCGGGACCACGACGCTCGAGGCCACGGTGCTGGAGTCGAGGGAGTCGTCGGGCACCACGGCGCTGAAGGAGTAGGTGTCACCCTCGTGCATCCCGGTCGGCACCACGGCCGTCGACGTGGCGAGGTTGTAGCGGAACGCCTCGGCCTTGCCGTCCGGGTCGCCGAGGCGGAAGTCGAGGGACTGGAGGGCGCCGACGGTCGGGAGCCAGACGCCGTCGTACGCCTCCCCGATCGTGACGGTGGCCTCGACCCGCTCACCCTCGACGGGGTTGTCGATGGTCGACGAGACGCGCTGGAAGGAGTCCGCGGCGGCCTCGGGCAGGGCGTTGTCGGTCGCTCCCCACACCATGCCGTCGTAGTGGTCCATCGTGGCGAGCCGCACCCGCGTCCCCGCCGGGGCGCCGGTCACCGTGAAGAGCGTGCGGTCGTAGACGTTGGTCGCGTCGTCCTTGCCGAGCGGGTCGACGTACTTGCGGAAGCCCGCCAGCGGCGAGGGGTACCTGCCGATGTCGAAGGGCGGCTCGACCCAGTTGCGTACGACGGCGCGCTCGCCGTCGTCGTCGCCCATGACGAGCGCGGAGGCGGGTACGGCGAGCACCGAGGCCAGCGCGACGAGCCCGGCCCCGACCACGAGCCGGCCCCAGCCGGAGGTGCCGCCGTGCACCGTCGCCGACGACCGGCGTGCGCGCAGCGCGAGCCAGCCCAGGGCCAGGGCCGCGAAGGCCGACCCCTGGACGACGAGGGACTGCGGGTGGCGCACGCCGAGGAGGATCACGGCGGCCAGCACGAGGGTGAGGCCCAGCACCGGGAGCAGGGCGGTCAGCCACGACCGGCGCAGGTGCAGGTGCGCCAGCGAGGTCCCCAGGACCCCGGCGACCAGCCCGAGCAGCCACGGCAGGACGAGCAGCGGACCGTCCCCGTCGACGGGCGGGAGCGTGGTGAGCAGGTCCTTCCACCCGAAGAGAGCCTGGTCGACGAGCGTGGAGAGAGTCCGGCCCCCGGGGACGAAGGCCGTGTCCCCCACCGAGCGCAGGCAGAGCGGTCCGCCGAGCACGAAGAACACGACGGTGAGCAGGAGCACCGGGGCGACGAGCGGCCAGCCGGCCGCCCGGCACAGGTGGGTCACCACGACGGCGACCACGGCGCCCAGCATCCCGATCACCAGGAACGACCAGCCGGTGAAGGAGGTGGCCAGGCCGCAGAGCGCGACGCCCGTCAGCAGCAGCACGAACACCAGGTCCACGACGGAGTGGGTGTCGGGGACCAGGTGGCCGGGCCGGGAACGGGTCTGGGTGTCCACGTGGCTCATCGCAGGCTCCAGAGGAGCAGGCCGCCGAGGTCTTCCTTGGCGGCGAGGTGCAGGACGGGGAGGCCGCCGGTCTCGGTGACCCGGCTGGTGCCCTCGGGATCGAGGACGACGGCGAAGCGGCGGACCTCGGGCGGGAAGGCGGCCGAGCCGCGCAGCATGTCGGTGAAGGACGTGTCCTTGCCCCCCACGAGGAACAGCAGGCTGCAGTCGGGGGCGACGGCGGTGGCCCGGCGACTGGCCGCCACGATGCCGGTGTCGCCGAAGTCGGCCCGGCACACCGCGTCGAGGGCCAGGTGGCCGTCCGACCCGGTCGAGGCGGTCTCGCCGCACACGAAGGAGACGTCGAACTCGTCGAGCACGGCGCGGACCGCGATCGACGCGGCCACCGACATGGCGTCCTCGAAGGCCTCGTCGCTGCTCCAGGACTGCCGGTCGTCGTCCACGACCAGGGCGGCGTGGCTGCGCCGGGTGTCGAGGTACTGCCGCACCAGCAGGGCGGACTCCCCCGTCGAGGCCATCACCTTGGCCGAGGAGCGCCAGTGGATGTGGCGCAGGTCGTCGCCGGGGACGTACTCGCGCAGGGCGTGGAAGGCGAGGTCGCTCTGGGAGACCGCGTCGGTCGAGACGCCCTCGAGGTCGCGCAGCAGCCCGGCGCCCAGGGAGTCCAGGGGCACCATCGGAGGACGCACGAGGACCTCGCGCACCGGCGTCCACACCATGTCGCGGGAGAAGATGCCGATCGGGTCGCCCCGACGGGTGGTGGCGGGGCCGACCCGGATGACACCACGGCGCTCGGTGCGGATGGTGAACGACTCCTCGTGCACTCCCCCGGCCGGCAGCGAGCCGATGCCGTAGCGGTGGATGGAGGACCCGACGGGCACCTCGAGCGTCGTCGGCAGCAGCCGTCCGCCGGCGATGTTGCGGACGACGACGCCGGCCGCGACCGAGTCCCCCGCGGCGACGCGCTCCGGCTCGAGGCGCAGGTCGACGTCGACGGACGTCCGGCCGAGGAGGAAGGGCGCCGCGATCGCGAGCAGCAGCAGGCAGGCGGCCGCCAGCACGGCCATCTCCCGCCAGCCCGCGAGGGCCGCGACGTACGCCGCCCCCACACCGATGCCGAGGACCAGCCACCCCGTGGGGCGGACGATCGTCAACAGCTCCTTCACGCGCTCCATCGGCAGCTCAGGCCACCCGGTCCGTGGGCGGTGCGACCGAGTCGAGCAGGCGACCGATGACGGTCTGCACGCTCACGCCGCTGAACTGTGCCTCGGCGTCGAGGAGCAGGCGGTGCGACAGCACGGGCTCGGCGAGCTCCTTGATGTCGTCGGGCAGCACGTGGTCGCGGGCGTCGGCGGCCGCCCAGGTCTTGGCGACCCGGATGAAGGCCAGGCAGCCGCGGGGCGACAGCCCGAGCTTGACGTGCGGCTGGCGGCGCGACTCCTCGGCGAGCTCGGCGAYGTAGCCGATGACGGCCGGGTCGACGTACACCTGGTCGGCGAGCCCGCTCATCTGGGAGATCGTGTCCGCGGTGATCACCGGGGTGACGAGCGAGGCGCGGTCGCGCACGGCCGCGTTGACGAGCAGCTCGACGGTGGCGGCGCGGTCGGGGTAGCCCATCGACGTCTTCATCAGGAAGCGGTCCAGCTGGGCCTCGGGCAGCCGGTAGGTGCCGGCCTGCTCGATGGGGTTCTGGGTGGCGATGACGAGGAACGGCCGACCGACCGAGTGGGCCACGCCGTCGACGGTGACGCGGCTCTCCTCCATGACCTCCAGCAGCGCGGACTGGGTCTTCGGCGACGCCCGGTTGATCTCGTCGGCGAGCACGATCGTGTGGAAGATCGGGCCGGGGTGGAAGTCGAAGGTCCCCTTGTGCTGGTCGTAGACGGTCACCCCGATGACGTCGGACGGCAGCAGGTCCGGCGTGAACTGGATCCGCGCGTGGCTGCCCTGGACGGTGTTGGCCAGCGCCCGGGCCAGCATCGTCTTGCCCGTCCCCGGGAAGTCCTCGAGCAGGATGTGGCCCTCGGAGAGCAAGCAGGTCAGCGCCAGCCGCACCACGTGGCGCTTGCCCAGCACGGCCTTCTCCATGTTGTCGGTCAGCTGGTCGAAGGTCCCCTTGAACCAGTCGGCCTGCTCGTGCGAGATCGTCATGGACGCTTCCTGTTCATCGGTGTCGTGCCTCGTCGGTGTGGTGCGGAGTGAGGGGTGGGTGTCTCGGGGCGGGCTACCAGCTGATGCCGGACGTCACTTCCTGCTTGTTGGACTTGCAGGTGAGCTGGACGTAGCCGGAGCCGAAGTACCAGTCCGTCGTCTTGACCCCGTCGGAGGAGTCGAAGGACTTGCTCTCGCCCCGGAAGTTCCACGTGGAGCTCTGCGAGATCGTGCACGAGAAGTTGTTGGTCCAGCCCGCGGTGGTGAAGTGGAGCCGCGCGCATGTCGGTCCGTCGCACGCCGGGTCGAGGATGTTGCCCTGACAGTCCGGCGCGGCGTCGTCGTCGTTGTCCGAGCACGCCGTGCCCTTGTAGAGGTTCAGCGTGGGCGGCGGCGGGTCACCCGACTCGGCGGTGGCGCCGTCGCGGAACTCCCCGCGACCGGCCGGTGCGTCGTCGTACAGCGTGAACGCCATCGACTGGCGCTGGTTGTAGTCGGTCGTCGCCACCGGCGTGGTCTCGATCCGGAAGGCCCCCGGTCCGGGCAGGCGGATCGTCTGCAGGGCGCCGCCCTCGGCCTGGAAGTCGATGATCGCGGCGTCACCGTTGCTGGTGCCCTCGATCACCCAGCGGATCGACTTGCCCTCCACCACGGGGGTCGTGCTGTAGATGTGCGAGCTGCGCAGCGGTCCGTAGGTCTGGGTGGTCTTGACGTCCGAGCTGGTGCAGCCGCCCTGGGCGGCGAACTCGTTGCACATCCGGAGCTGCACCTGGTACGCCGTGCCGTTGCTCGCCGTGGGGACGACCTGGGAGATCGCCTGGCCTGCGGCCACGTTGCCCTCCCAGACGACGCCGCCGCCCACCAGGATCGCGACGCGTGCCGTCTTGCCCCGCGGCTCCGGTGCCACGGCCTGCACCCGCGCCTGCTGGTCCACGCCGGTCGGCGCGACCGACCAGGCACCCCAGCTCGCGGGTTTGCCCACCGCCTGGAACGTCGCCGGTTGGCTCGGCCCGGAGGTGTTGTCGGGGTTGTGCGCCTTGACGGTGTACGCGTACGTGGTGCCGTCGTAGGTGATGCCGGAGTGCACGCAGGTGGTGGCCTGGACGCGCGAGCAGCCCGGAACGGTCTGCGTCCCCGACGGCGTCGCGTAGGTGACGGTGTAGAGCGTCGGACCGGGCCCCTCGGGCAGGGTCGCGGGCCACGTGATGCGCACCGACGTCTGCGCCACCCCGGACTCGAGGTCCACGACGGCGGGCGTGCCGGGAGGCGCGGGCGTGCCCATGGACTGGAACGGCTCGGAGGTGCGCGGGGGCGAGTAGTTGACCCGGTTGAGCGCCTTGACCGTGAACGAGTACTGGGTGTTGTTGTCGAGGTTGCCGGCCACCAGCGAGGTCTGGTCGCCGGGCACCGTCTGCGGCTGGGCACCCTGCCACGTGACGACGTAGCTGAGGACCTTGGAGGTCTGGGTCGTGGGCGGGCTCCAGGCGACGGTGATCGTGTGGTCGCCGCGGGACTGCATGCGGATGTTGTCGACCCGGCCGGGAGCCGTGTCGGCGAACGCCGACTGGGAGATGGGGCTCCAGTCCCCCTTGCCGACCTTGTTGATCGCCCGGACCTTGAACCGGTAGGCCTTGGCGTTCTCGAGGCCACCGAAGTCGCACTCGTTGGTGCGGCAGGTGATCGACCGGTTCTTCCGCAGCTCGACGACCTCGTAGGCCGTGATCGGGGACCCGCCGTCGTCCTGCGGGGGCGTCCAGCCCATGGAGATCTTGTTGGACTGCAGGGACGGGAACGGCCGGGGCGGACCGGGCGCACCGGGCGTGCCACGCACCTCGAACTCGATGCGGCCCTCGGCGGTCCGCTCCGGGTTGTTTGAGTCGGCGACGTCGCTCATCACGATCCGGAAGCTCGACGTGCCCTGGGCGTCAGGTCCGGCCTTGAGCGTCACCGACGACCCGCTGGCGCTCGCGCTCACGCCCGAGCCACCCACGGGGTCGACCGACACCACGGTGGGATCGGGCTGGGAGACACCCGGCTCGAGGAAACTGGCGAGGTCGTAGGTCTTCGACTCGCCCGCCTCCATGTCGTCGATGCGGATCGGAAGCAGCGAGGGCGGCGGCGCGTCGGCGAGGCGGAAGCGGATCTGCTCGGCGTTGCTGTCGCCGGCGGTGATCGACAGGACGGCCGTGCCACCCTCGGTGGCGTCCTCGGCGGCGCTGACCCGCAGCACCGGGCTGCCGTTGCCGCTCACGCCCACGCCCTCGACGACCTCGGTGAAGGTGCCCTCGTAGTCGAGGCCGGCCGCGTCCGCGGGGTCCAGCGTCCAGACGTTGCACAGGGAGGCGATGTCGAGGTCGTAGTCCTGCCCGGCCGAGATCGGGATCGTGGACTCGGGGCACTCGAGCTCGGGGGTGTCGTCGCCGACCTGCACCGGGACCGACAGCAGGGCCGTGTAGCCGTCCGTGGGGTCCTGGGGGTCCTCGTTGCCGCTCGGGTCGGTGGCCGTGGTCACCTCGAGCAGCAGCGCACCGGGGCCGCGGTAGTCGGCGTCGGACGCGACGGTGAAGCCGCGCTCGCCGTCCGGGGCCGGCTGCAGCTGCGCGGGGGACGCACTGACCGCGCGCTTGCCGGTCAGCCGCAGGGCGCCGCCCGAAGGGTTGACGACGAAGTCGTCGAGCTTGCCCGAGAAGTCGCCGCCGCGGTCCAGCTCGATGAGGGCACCGGGCTTGACGTACGGGATGCCGGTGCCGGTCGGCGGCACGTAGAGCGACGCCGTGGCGGAGGCGCCGTCGCCGTCCTCGACGCGGAACGGGACCACGAGCGGGGCGGCGGCCCGGTCTGCCTTGATGCGGTCGCCCGCGATGCGGGCGACGTCGGGGTCGCCCAGCACCTCGGCCACGACGAGGTCATCGACCCTGCCGTCGGGGTCGTAGGCGCCCTCGAGCACGTCGACCGTCACGCTCTCGCTGTCGTCGGCGCGACCGAAGGCGTCGTACACGACCGGCGGGTTGTTGTAGTCGGCCGCGGTCTCGAGCCTCATCACGGCCCGCGAGGAGTCGAGGCCGTTGGTGATCGAGTAGACGACGAGCACGGCCGGGGCGTCCACCCGGTCGGGGGCCGGGACGCTCACGAGGCTGGTGTCCGGGTCGAGCTCCACGCCGGCCGGCGGGTCGACGAGCTCGATGCGGACGTCGTCGCCGGGGGCGACGAAGTCGTTGGCGAGGGGATCGAAGGTGGCCGTGCGCCCCGGCTCGACGGTGAGCTGGTCACCGACGGCCAGCGGGCTCTGCGGCTCGTCCGGCGCTACGACGACGATGCGCACGGTCCCCGTCGCGACACCGCCCCGGGTGTCCACCACGGAGTAGGCGAACTCGTCGGTGCCGACGGTGYGCGGGTAGGCCTGGTACTCCAGGAAGTTGCCACCGAACGACACCAGGCGGCCCTTGCGCGGCGCCGAGGTGATGCCCGCGATCGTGACGGGGTCGCCGTCAGGGTCGATGCCGCTGCCGGCGAGCCGCACCTTGACCGTGTCGCCGGACACGACCCGCGACTCCAGGGTGGGCGGCTCGGGGGCCGTGTTGGGCGCGTCCGCCGGCGTGATGGTGACGACCAGCAGCCCCGGGGACGTCTGGCCGGTCGTGTTGGCGGCGATGTAGGGGATCTTGAAGGAGTCCCGCTCGGCGATGTCGGCCGGAGCCACGTAGCGCACCGTGCGGCCCGAGACGAAGGCGCGACCCACGTCGCCCTTCACGTCGAGAGGGGCGATCACCTCCAGGGCACCTGGCGAGCCCTCGACGACGTCACCGAGCAGCGAGAGCCGGTCCCCCGACGGCGAGAGGTCGTTGTCGAGGACCGGGGCGGTCACCGGCGTGCCCGCCCGCACCGTGACGCGGTCCACGGCGGTGACGGGGGCGTTGTCCTTCGGGACCGGGCGCAGGCTCACGGACACCTCGCCCTTGACGCCCGACCGAGGGCCGTTGCTGATCGTGTAGGTGACCAGCTGCGGGTTGGGCGCGAGGGTCCCGCGGGGCGCGGAGATCCGCAGCCAGCGACCGTCGATGATCGCCACGTCCAGCTGGCCGGGGTCGTCGGCCGCGGCGCGCTGCACGGCGAGCAGCCCACCGGCGGGGTCGAGGTCGTTGGCCAGCACGTCGACGATCGCCGCCGACTGGCCGTAGACCGTCAGGGTGTCGGGCATCGCGATCGGGTCGCGGTCGCCCCGGGCGGGCTGCACGTCGACCCGGATGGTGCTGCCGTCGAGCGGCGCGTTGCCGTAGGCCGCGTCGTAGTCGAGGAAGAACGACCCGGCCTTGGCGCCGGTGAACGTGATGATGCCGTTCTCGGTGTCGGTCCTGATCGTCGCGCCGGCCTGCTCGGGCAGCTTGCTCCCGAGGGCCAGCCCGGCGTCCGGGTCCGACGGGTCCGAGCCGGGCAGGTCGTTGAGGAGCGGCCGGATCTTGATCGGCTGGCCGACCTCGCCGCGGACGACGTCGGGCTCGGCCGTCGCGGCGAAGGACTCCTGGTCGAGCTTGTCCTGCACCTGGAAGGTCATCGTGCGTCGTACCGGCGCGGAGCGGCCGTCGGTCACGGAGTACGACACCTGGACGGGCTCGCCGCCGTCGCGGGGCGCCGTGAATCGCACTCGTCCGTCGGAGGTGGTGCGGGCGACCGCACCGGTCTGCTCCCCACCCACCGCGGTGGCGGAGTCGAGCACCACGGTGTCGCCGTCGGAGTCGTCGCGCCAGTCGGAGAGCACCGGGACCGAGAGCGAGCCGGCGGCGGGGACCCGCCACACCCGGGGCTTGAAGCCCTCGCGGGGCTCGGGTGCCCGGTTGTCGGCGTCCCCGCGGACGCCCACCGACACGGTCGCGTGCGCGGAGAGGTCCCGCCCGTCGTCCACGTAGTACTCGAAGGACGTGCTACGAGCCTGGTCGGGCAGCGAGAGGACGATCGTCTGGCCGTCGGGGCTGATCTCGGCCTGGGCGCCGCCGCTGGGCTCGTCGACCTGCACGATGCTCAGCAGCCGGCCGTCCGGTGCGGAGTCGTTGTCGAGGGGGTGCAGCACGGTCGTCCGGCCGGGGCGCGCGCCGTACTGGTCGGGCTTGGCCTTGGGCGGACGGCGGTCGCCGTTGCTCTGCTCCTGGTTCTTCTTGTCCTCGTCCTCGACCTTCTTGCTCGCCGTGAAGGCGTTCCAGTTGTCGATCTTCTGGGGGTCGAGGTCCTCGACGTCCCACACCGATCCGGTGATGGCGTCGTTGAGCACGATCTCGCCCCGGTTGACGCGGAAGGCGAGGTCGCGCCCCTTGCCGCCGAGGCCGGAGACCGTGGGCTCGTCGTCGCCACACCGCACGGCGACGGTGCCCTGGCCGCCGGACCACGCGGCGTACTGGCAGGCGCCGAGGCGTACCGGCTCGGCGGGCCGGCCGTCGACCCCCTCGGTCACCACGGTGGTCCCGCCCGTGGCGAGGTCGACGCTCATCAGGCTGCCGCGGCTGGCGACCAGCACGGTGTCCGCGTCGGGGCCGGGCTGCTGAAGCACGCTGTCCTCGGGGACGCTGGCGCTCCCGCCGCCGAGCACGGTGAGCGCTCCCGTCGCGGCGTCGAGGGTGACCACGGTGCCACCGACGGTCGTGACGGCGGTGGGCTCACCGGCGGCCTCGGGCAGGTCCTCGGTCCGGGGCTTGGCGAAGGCGTCCCCGTCGGGGACGACGTAGGTCACGGTGCGATCGGTCGCCGAGGTCACCACGGCGGTGCCGGCGAGGCTGACCGCGAGCGCCGCTCCCTCTCCGACCTCCTCGAAGGGGTCGGACTGCCGGTCCGCGCCGGTGACGAGCGACCGCCCGGTCACGGCGTCCATGTGGGCCACCCAGATGCCACCGGACTCGGCGTCCACGGAGGCGAGCGTGCCGCCCGCCAGCTGCACGTCCCCCGCGGAGGGCACGGAGATCCGGCCATTGGGATCGAGCTCGCCGGTGACGGGGTTGATCACCTGGGCGGTGCTGGCCCGCTCGTCGAGCGCCAGCACGGCGGCGCCGTCCTGGACGACGTCGAGCGGCAGGTCGCCCCGCTCGGCGAAGACGACGGTGTCGAGCTGGTTGATCGGCTTGTTGATGCGGCCGTAGATGCCGTCCTTGCCGTT
This sequence comes from Nocardioides sp. P4_G4, assembly GCF_056401085.1. NCBI lineage: Bacteria > Bacillati > Actinomycetota > Actinomycetes > Propionibacteriales > Nocardioidaceae > Nocardioides > Nocardioides sp. P4_G4. Next base: position 736 of record NZ_JBFUKA010000013.1, on the reverse strand, counting down.
GACGACCCAGATRCCACCGTCGTTGAGCTCGGCCTCGTGGGCCTGGTAGCCATCGGCGGCGACGGCGTAGGTGAGCACGGCGCCGGCCGCGATCGCCAGCGCGGCGTTCGAGGCGATGGCGGTGCGGTGCCGTCGCATGAAGCCGACCCGTGCCACTGGCAGCCCCCTACCGCGGTGTGAAATGTCCGTCCCCCGACGGCGCAGGATGRAGCCTAGGTACCGCGCGCGCAGCGGACAAGTTGAGCAAGAGTGGCACGCTTGAGCCCCGAGTGATGACACTATCGGACTAGTCGGTTGGGCACTCGCACCGAATGAGGAGAGGCTCGTGGTCGTGGAGACCAGGTACGCCGCAGGGGACGGTGTCCTGCTGGGGGCCGGTGACCACTGGGTCCTGGTCACCGATCCGCGCGACGACGACGTGCTCGAGGACGTCTGGGCGGTGCTGTCGGGGTCCCGGCCGGTCACCGGCTCGGTGACCGAGGAGGTCCTCGCCGTCCTGGAGAAGGCCTTCGAGGGAGATCCGCCCGCCCTGGCCGTGGTCGACCTGTCCTCCGGCGGCTCGTCGAGCGTCTCGCGTGGCCGCGGGCACGTCCGGGTCCTGGGCGCCGACCGCATCCTGTCCCTCGACGGCGGTGCCGACCCCGACACCCTCCGCCCCACCCGTCGCCTGGTGGGCGGGGTGGTCGCCGCCTCGCGCGCCGAGATCCGGCCGCTGGCGCACCGCACGGCGCACGGC
>NZ_JBFUKA010000012.1:0-59954 GCF_056401085.1 Nocardioides sp. P4_G4 | reverse complement strand
TCCTCGGGCTGATCGGCCCAAACGGCGCCGGCAAGACCACCTGCTTCAACGTCATGACCGGCGTCTACACCCCGACCTCGGGCGAGATCCGCTTCGACGGCACGAAGATCAGTGGCGGCAAGCCCCACAAGATCAATGCCCTCGGCATCGCCCGGACGTTCCAGAACATCCGGCTGTTCCCCGAGATGTCGGCCATGGAGAACGTCATGGTCGGCGCCGACGCGCGACACAAGACCAGTGTGATGGGGGCGCTGTTCCGGCTCTACCGCGTCCGGCCCAAGGAGAGCGAGCTCCCCGACAACGCGATCGCACGCGGCTTCGCGAAGGTGTTCGGCATCAGTCGGCACGCGCTCGAGGAGCGGGCCGGTCGCCTGAAGGCGATGGAGATGCTGCGCTTCGTCGGCATCGCCGATCGCGCCCACGAGCTGGCTCGCAACCTGCCCTACGGCTACCAGCGGCGTCTGGAGATCGCCCGGGCCCTGGCGACCGAGCCCAAGCTGCTGTGCCTGGACGAGCCTGCTGCCGGCTTCAACCCGGCCGAGAAGGCCGACCTGATGAACCTGATCCGTCGGATCCGTGACGGCGGCCTGACCGTGCTCCTGATCGAGCACGACATGAAGCTCGTCATGGGTGTCACCGACCGCCTGATCGTGCTGGAGTTCGGTCAGAAGATCGCCGAAGGGTTGCCAGCGGACGTTGCTCGCAACCCCAAGGTCATTGCCGCCTACCTAGGAGAGCCGGACGATGCTGCTCAAGCTTGAGGATGTCGTCCTCAACTACGGAAAGATCGAGGCGCTGCACGGCATCAGTCTCGAGGTCGCCGAGGGCGAGGTCGTTGCGCTGATCGGCGCCAACGGCGCCGGCAAGACGTCGACGATGCGCGCCATCTCCGGCGTACGTGGCCTGCACGCGGGGTCCATCACCTTCGACGGCGAGGACGTCACCAAGCTCCGCGCCGACCAACGGATGCGCAAGGGGCTGTGCCTCACCCCCGAGGGGCGAGGCGTCTTCCCCGGCATGACCGTGACCGAGAACCTCGACATGGGTGCCTACACCCGCAAGGACAAGGCCGGCATCGCCGAGGACTTGGAGCGCGTCTTCGGACTGTTCCCGCGGCTCCAGGAGCGCCGCAAGCAGGTCGGCGGAACGATGTCCGGCGGCGAGCAGCAGATGCTGGCCATCGGTCGCTCGCTGATGTCACGGCCCAAGCTGCTGCTGCTCGACGAGCCCTCCATGGGCCTGGCGCCCATGCTGATCCAGCAGATCTTCTCGATCATCAGCGAGATCGCCGAGCAGGGCACCACCATCCTGGTGGTGGAGCAGAACGCCAAGCAGGCGCTCTCACGGGCCGACCGGGCCTACGTCCTGGAGACCGGCCGGATCGTCAAGACCGGCTCGGGCGCGGCCCTGCTGGACGACCCCAGCGTGCGCGAGGCCTACCTCGGCGTGGCCTGAGTCAAACTTCGCCACCTCGCGGGACACCGCGCCCGGCACGGGCGTAGGGTCCTCGGGGTGCGCCGGGTGGATCCGGCGGACGGGAAACTCACCAGAGCTACGGGGCCGATTGTGGGAAGTGGGAGCATGAGCCGGACACCGGTGTGCGTGCGTGCTGCTGTAGCGGATGACCTGCCTGTGCTGCGCGAGCTGTGGGGCGACATCCTGCGCCGCGGCTCGAGCGACGAGCAGCTGAGCGACCTCCGTCAGGTGCTCGCCGCCGTGCAGGACGACCGCGACCAGGCGATCATGGTTGCGGAGTACGACGGGCAGGTCGCCGGCGCGATCCACCTCAGCGCCACGACCCTCACGCCCCTCAACCTCGAGCCGGCCGTGCTGGCGGTCTCGCCCCACGTGCTCCCGGACTTCCGTCGCCACGGCGTGGGATCGGCCCTCATCGAGGCGGCCGTGCGGTTCGCCGAGGCCCACGGCATCGGCACCCTCTCCACCGCCGCCGTGTCGAGCTCGCGCGACGCCAACCGCTTCATGGCCCGGCTCTCGTTCACGCCGCAGGCCACGCTCCGTGCCGCGACGACCGTCGCGGTGCGCGCCAAGCTCTCCGCCCGTCGCTCGGCCGGTCGCCCGGCCACCCGCCAGGGCGGCTCGCGCCACATCGACCGCGTGCTCGCGGCCCGGCGCATCAGCCGCGAGAACGTCGCCGGCTGACCGGCTGACCGGTCACGAGGATCCCGGCCGGCCCGGTTCCCCGGACCGGGGACGTCAGCGGGCGGGGATGAGGGCGCAGGTGATGCGCGCCGTGCAGACGCGCTTGCCCCGCTCGTCGGAGACCACGACCTCCCACGTCGCCATGCTGCGCCCGATGTGCGCGGGCGTGGCCACGCCGGTGACGGTGCCGGACGTCGCCGAGCGGTGGTGGGTCGCGCTGATGTCCACGCCGACCGCGATCCGGTCGGGTGCTGCGGCGATCGCCGACCCGACGGAGCCCAGGCTCTCGGCGAGCACGACCGACGCACCGCCGTGGAGCAGTCCGTAGGGCTGGGTGTTGCCCTCGACCGGCATCGTCGCCACGATGCGCTCGGGGCTGATCTCGGTGATCTCGATGCCCATCTTCTCGTTCAGGGCGCCCATCCCCTCGGGCATCTGGGCCAGGACGGCGTCGACGGAGGAGAGGGCCGGGTCGGTGGGGGGCTGGTCGCTCATGGGCGCCATTGTGGCCGACGCGTCCCGCCACGTCGGGAGGGCCGTCGTACGACGGGCACGGGTGGGTCCCGGTGTCGGCGGCGACGGCTAGAGTCGCTGCGTGTCGCAGACGAATGACTCTCGCCCCCGGCTCCTGCTCCTCGACGGTCACTCGCTGGCCTATCGCGCTTTCTTCGCCCTCCCGGTGGAGAACTTCGCGACCGCGACCGGGCAGCACACCAACGCCGTCTACGGCTTCACCTCGATGCTCGTCAACGTGCTGCGTGACGAGGTGCCGACCCACGTCGCGGTCGCGTTCGACAAGTCGCGGCAGACGTTCCGCCTCGAGGAGTACGCCGAGTACAAGGCCAAGCGCAACAAGACGCCAGGCGAGTTCAGCAGCCAGCTGCCGCTGATCAAGCGCGTCCTCGACACGCTGCACATCACCCACCTCGAGCTCGACGGCTACGAGGCGGACGACATCATCGCCACCCTCGTCACCCAGGCGGTGGCCGAGGGCATGGAGGTGCTGATCCTCACCGGCGACCGCGACTCCATCCAGCTGGTGACCGAGACCTCCACGGTGCTCTACCCGATGCGCGGGGTGAGCGACCTGGCACGCCTCACCCCCACCTACGTCGAGGACAAGTACGGCGTCCCGCCCTACCGCTATCCCGAGCTCGCCGCCATCGTGGGGGAGACCTCCGACAACCTCCCCGGCGTGCCCGGGGTCGGGCAGGGCTATGCCGCGAAGTGGATCAACCAGTACGACGGCCTCGACAACGTCATCGCCCGCGCGGACGAGATCACCGGCAAGAAGGGCGAGGCCCTGCGCGAGCACCTCGGCGACGTGATCCGCAACCGTCGCCTCAACGCGCTGGTGCGCGACCTGACCCTGCCCGTGCGCCCCGGCGAGACCGCCCGTCAGCCCTGGGACCGCACCGCCGGCCTCGAGCTCCTCGACGAGCTGGAGTTCCGCGGCGAGCTGCGCACCCGCCTGATGGACACCATCGACCCCGACCCGGCCGGCGCCGAGGCCGCCGAGGGTGGCTTCGAGCTGGACGGCGAGCGGCTGACCACCGGCACCGTGGCGGCGTGGCTCGACGCCCACGTCGCGGCGGGGGAGCGGGTCGGCGTGGCCGTCCAGGGCTCCTGGCGCGCCGGCACCGGAGAGGTCGTGTCGCTGGCCGTCGCCACCGCGGGCGGCGCGGCGGCCTGGGTCGACGTGACCGAGGTGTCGCCGGAGGACGACGAGGCCCTTGCCACATGGCTGGCCGACCCGCAGCGCCCCAAGGTGCTCCACGACGCCAAGGGGCCGATCCTGGCCCTGGCCGCCCGTGGCTGGCAGCTGGGCGGGCTCGCGGTCGACACCGCGCTCGCGGCGTACCTCGTCCAGCCCGACCAGCGCTCCTACGACCTGGCCGACCTCACCCTGCGCTACCTCAAGCGGGAGCTGCGCCAGGACACCGCCGACAGCGACCAGCTCACCCTGGACGCGCTCGACGACACGGGTGCCAGCGACGTGGCGATGCTGACCGCCAAGGCGGTGCTTGACCTCGCGGAGGCGCTCGACGCCTCCGTGGAGGAGCACGGCGGCACCCAGCTGCTGGCCGACGTCGAGCTGCCGCTCATCGACACGCTCGTGCGCATGGAGCAGACCGGCATCGCAGTCGACACCGGCTACCTCGAGGGCCTCGAGTCGGAGTTCGGCGACCAGGTCCGCGCGGCTGCCCAGGACGCCTACGACGTCATCGGCAAGGAGATCAACCTCGGCTCGCCCAAGCAGCTGCAGGTGGTGCTCTTCGACGAGCTCGACATGCCCAAGACCAAGCGCACCAAGACCGGCTGGACCACCGACGCGGATGCCCTCCAGCAGCTGTTCGAGAAGACCGAGCACCCCTTCCTGCAGCACCTGCTGCGCCACCGCGACGTGATCCGGCTGCGTCAGACCGTGGAGGGCCTGCTCAAGACGGTCGCACCCGACGGGCGGATCCACACGACGTACAACCAGATCATTGCCGCGACCGGTCGGCTCTCCAGCACCGATCCCAACCTCCAGAACATCCCGATCCGCACCGAGGCCGGCCGCCGCATCCGCGAGGGCTTCGTGGTCGGTGAGGGCCACGAGTGCCTGATGACCGCCGACTACAGCCAGGTCGAGATGCGGATCATGGCGCACCTGTCCGAGGACGCCCTGCTCATCGAGGCGTTCCGCTCCGGGCAGGACTTCCACTCGATCACCGCCGCGCGTGTGTTCGGGGTCGATGCCGACGCGGTGAGCACCGAGCAGCGGGCCAAGATCAAGGCGATGAACTACGGCCTCGCCTACGGCCTGTCGGCGTTCGGGCTCTCCCAGCAGCTGCGGATCAGCACGGGCGAGGCCGCCGGACTGATGGACGAGTACTTCGAGACCTTCGGCGGAGTGCGCGACTACCTCGGCGGCATCGTCGACGAGGCGCGCCGCTCGGGGTTCACCGAGACCATCATGGGCCGGCGCCGCTACCTGCCCGACCTGACCAGCGACAACCGGCAGCGCCGTGAGACCGCCGAGCGGATGGCCCTCAACGCACCCATCCAGGGCTCCGCGGCCGACCTCGTCAAGGTGGCGATGCTGGGCGTCGAGCGTGCCTTGGCCGAGCAGGGGCTGCGGTCGCGGATGCTGCTCCAGGTCCACGACGAGCTCGTCTTCGAGGTCGCCACCGGGGAGCGGGAGGCCCTGGCGGCCCTGGTGCGCGAGCAGATGGGCGCTGCCGCCGACCTCGCGGTGCCGCTCGACGTCTCCGTCGGGACCGGGCGCAGCTGGCACGAAGCCGCCCACTGAGGGCCGCGGCCCGGCGAGCGCACCCGCCGCTCACGCCCGGGGGATCAGGCGGTCCGGGCCGACTCCCGGTCCGGGACGTCGTGCTCACGCTGGAAGTAGACGGCGGCGGCGAGCAGGAGCAGCAGCAGCAGCGCATCGACCACCACGACCGTGGTCGCCAGGCCCAGGATGGTGTCCTGGGTGAGGCCGATGCCGATCACGCAGGCCAGGGCGACCCAGACGGCCAGCACCGTCCACCGGCCCTGGCGGGCCAGCACCGAGTAGACCAGCAGCTGGATCATCGACAGCAGCGTGCCGAGCAGCGCGAAGAGCCACAGGTAGGGCTGGATCTCGGCGAAGCCGGCGCCCCCCGCGAACACCATGGCCACCGGGGCCAGCAGCCACGCGGCCAGCGTGCCCACGACGCCGAGCCCCGCGATCAGGGTCAGGCTGCGGACCATCGCGCGCTGGCGCTCGTGGGCGGTCGCCAGGGACGGGAAGGCGACGACCACCACGAACTGGGGCAGGAAGAGCATCGCCTTGGTGATGATCAGGCCCGCGGCGTACAGGCCGGAGTCGTGGTCGGAGAGCACGTTGCGGGCCACGATGATGTCGACGTTGGAGAGCGCGAAGAAGGCGAGCAGGGCCTGTGAGTTGTGCAGGCTCTCCTTGAAGATGGCTCCCCCGCGGTGCGCGTCGCTGACCTCCCCGGGACGCCGCTCGGTGCGCAGCGCCCACCAGCCGACCACGGCGGGGGCGAAGGCGCTGATGGCGACACCGAGCAGGGCGGTGAGCTCGCCGGGGGACCACAGCACCAGCGCGGTGGCGATGACCAGTCGGGGGACGCCCGCCGCGATGTACACGAGGCCGAGGGGACCCCAGCGGCGCTCGCCCTGGAGGATGCCCGCAAGTCCGCCCATCACGGTCAGCGGGACCGCCGCGACCGCGATGAGGGCGGTGGTCGCCAGGCTGTCGAGCCGCAGCAACCGGTCGATGAGCGGGGTCAGCGCGAGCAGCAGCAGCCCGAGGGCCAGGGACGCGCGGTAGGTGACGCGCATGATGGAGCGCTCGATCTGGGCGACGTGGCCGGGATCGGCGGAGATGCGCCTGGCGGCGGTGGCCTGGAGCCCGAGGGACAGGACGCTCACCACCATGAGGAAGTTCATGGCCGCGATCAGCGCGCCGTAGTCCTTGGGGCCGAGCAGGTACGTCGCCAGCATCGTGAAGCCGTAGGTCGCGACGTTCATGATGCCCATCGCGATCGCGATGCCGGCGCTGGTCTGCGCCAGGCTGCGGACGCGATCGGTGACTGCCACGCAGGGGAGCCTAAGGGGTCGGCGCCCAGTAGGGTCGGACGCCCGCCTGCTCCGCCGGAGCGTCGGCGTGCTGGAGGGAGCACCGGTGTCCGCGAGCAGTCCCGTCGCTCCTGTCGTCGGTGCCTCGCGCGGCCGCGCCACGGACTGGCTCCCCGCCGGCTGGTCGCTGCTGCTGTCCCTGCTGGTGCTGGGGCCGGCGCTCGGCTGGGGCTACGTGCTGAGCTACGACATGGTCTGGGTGCCCCGGCTCGACCTGCGCGCCGACACGCTCGGGCTGGGCAGCGCGCTGCCCCGGGCCGTGCCCTCCGACGCGCTCGTCGCGGTGCTGGACGACGTCGTGCCCGCCATCGTGCTGCAGAAGGTCGTGCTCGTCGGGGCCCTGGCGATGGCCGGTGCCGGGGCGGCGGCGCTCGTCCGGGACCGGTCCACCCCGGCACGCCTCGTTGCCGCGACGGTGGCCGTGTGGAACCCGTTCGTCGTCGAGCGCCTGGTCATCGGGCACTGGCCGCTCCTGGTGGGGTACGCCGCGCTGCTGTGGGTGGCGGTCGTGGTCCGGGACCCGGGCGGCGGGACCCGACTGCCCGCGCGGCTCCCTGTCCTCCTTCTCCTGGGCAGCCTGAGCGCCAGCGCCGGGCTGGCGACGGCGGTCGCCGCGCTGGCCCTCGGCGTACGCCGCTCGGACCCGCGACGCACCCTGGTCCTGATCGGCTGGCTGGCTGCCGCCAACGCACCGTGGCTGGTGGCCGGCCTGGTGCAGTCCTCGTCCGCGACGTCCGACCCCGCGGGGGCGGAGCTCTTCGCCACCGCCGGGGAGGGGTTGCTGCCCGGGGCGCTGGCGGCGCTGTCGTTCGGCGGCATCTGGAACGCCGAGGTCGTGCCGACCTCGCGCACCGGCTGGGCCGGACTCGTGATGACCATCGTCCTGCTGGCCGCTGCGGTCGTCGGCCTCGTGCGCGTGGTCCGGGGCCGCGCGCACGTGGTCGGGCTCGGCGGGCTGGTCGTGGGCTGGGCCGTGGGGACGGGACTGGCCGTGCTCAGCTGGGCGGCCCCGGGGGTGCTCGGCCAGCTCGCCGCCCACGTGCCCGGGGGCGGACTGGTCCGTGACGGGTCGCGCCTGCTGGGGCTGGCGGTCCCGCTGGTGGTCGTGCTGGTGGCCGTGGCCGTCGACGCCCTGCTCGACCGTCTTCCGGACCGCGCGACACGCCTGCTCGTCGGCGGCGTGCTGGCCCTGGTGCCGCTCAGCCTGATGCCCGACGCGGCGTGGGGCGTGGGTGGCCGGCTCGACGCCGTGGCCTACCCCGCGGCGTACGACGACGCACGTGCAGCGGTCTCGCGCGCCGCGGCCGGCGACGCGGTGTCCCTGCCCTTCGTGAGCTACCGCGCGCCGGCGTGGAACGACGGGCGCCGGGTGCTGGACCCCCTGGGTCGCTACCTGGACCGGCCGGTCGTCGTCAACGACGAGCTGGTCGTCTCCGGCGCCAGGATCGCGGGGGAGGACCCCCGTGCCGCCCTGGTGGCGGCCGCGCTGGGGGCCGACTCGCCCGGGGCGCGCTCCGCGCAGCTGCGCGAGGCAGGGGTCTCGGTCGTGGTGGTGGAGGAGATCGAGGGATACCCGGTGCCGGAGCTGGCCGGCACGACCACGCTGGACGGCGACCTCGCCGTCATCGAGCTCGGACCGGCCGATGCCTCGCAGCCGTCTCGGGGCCGGAGGGCACTCGTGGCGGCGGCCTGGATGCTCTGGTTGCTGGTGCCGGTGGGGGCTCTCGCCGGAGGGGTGCGACGCCGCCGACGGGCCCGTCCCTGATGTGCGGGAGATTCGGGTGCGCAAATGGCACGCGGGGGCGTACCGGCTGGTAGGGTCCGCGACGTACCTGAGGAGGGTCATCCACTATGGGATCTGTCGTTGCGCCGCTCGTGAGCATCGTTGCTGGTGCTGTTCTTGGTGTCACCACGCTGATGGGCGTCATCTCGTCCCAGACGGGTGCCCCCGACCAGTCCCCGGCCAACGCCGAGGCCCCGGCCCTCGAGTACGGCACCGTCGCGGAGTGACCCACGGGCGCGGCTCGTCGCTGCGCCCCCCGTCAGGCCTCCCGGCCTGACCCCTGCCCGCGAGGTCTACTCCTCGTCCGGGTCCTGGCTGTCGATCGTCTCGCCGCGCAGCGCGCTGGCCACGACGTGGGCGAACGACTCCTGCGCGTGACCCCAGGTGAACTGGTGGCTCATCGCGTGGGCACCCTCGCCGAGCCGGGCCCGCTCGTCGTGGTCGTCGACCAGACGGCCCAGGGTCGTCGTGAAGGCAGACTCGTCGTCGACCAGCACCCCCGAGCGTCCGTCGGCGACCGACTCCCGGGTGCCGCCGGCCGACCGGTAGGCCACCGTCGGGGTCCGGTGCATCCCGGCCTCGCCGATCACCAGGCCCCAGCCCTCCTTGAGCGACGGCAGGGCCAGCAGCCACGCCCGCTCGTAGACCTCGTGCTTGCGCCGCTCGTCGACGTGACCCTCGAACACCACCGTGTCGCCGGCGTTGCGCGACGCGGCGTACTCGTGGAGCTCGGCCTCCCACCACCCGCCGCCCACGACGTGGAGCCGCAGGTCGGGGTGGTGGACCCGCAGGGCGAGCGCCGCGTCGATGGCGTGCTCCACCTGCTTGTGCGGGACGAGGCGGCCGACGACCGCAATCATCGGGTACGCCGCCTTGCCCACGCCCACCGGGACGACCGGGTCGGTGCCGTTGTGGACGACTGCGATGCGCTCGCGGTCGACGCCGAGGTCGACGAGCTCGCCGCGGGTGGCGCGGGACACCGCGACGTACTGGCAGGCCCGGTAGAGGCGGGGGGCCAGGCGCCGCTCGATCCACCAGCCGACGCGGCCGCTGAGGCCGGGGTAGACCACCGGCCACTGCTCGCGGTGCACGTGGTGGACGAGGACGACGACGGGCCGGCGGGTGGCGAGGCGGGTGAAGAACGGCAGCCCGTTCTGGACGTCCACGACGGCGTCGACGTGCCCCAGCTCCCGGCGCAGCAGGGCCGAGACGCCCTCCTTGTAGACGGTCAGCTTGGTGCCGCGGCGCAGGAACCGGACGCCGTCCACGGTCTCGTCCGGGGGTGCGGCGGCGTGGGCCGCGCAGAGGATCGTGACGCGGGCGCCGCGGGCCACCAGACCGTCCGCCATCTTCTCGAGGTAGCGCTCCGCGCCGCCGCCCTCGGGGTTGTGGGTGTCACGCCAGCTGAAGAAGGCGATGTGGCGGCCGTTGAGGTCGTGGACGTCGGACATTGCGGCACACCGTACAGCTACTGCGGGGTAGGGTCTGCGCGTGCCGAGCCAGACCCGTCCCACCGAGGTGCCCCCCGCCTCCTCGGGGCAGCGACCCTGGCGGGCCGACCTGCGACGCTCGCTCCACCTCTTCACCGAGTTCCGCTACGAGCAGCCCGACCCGGCGCGCTTCTACACCGCGCTGGCCCAGGACTCGGCGGCCCAGGTCGGGCACTACGCCGACCTCGACGGTGCCGTGCTGCTCGACGTGGGCGGCGGGCCCGGCTACTTCCGCGACGCCTTCCGCGCGGCCGGTGCGACCTACCTCGCCCTCGACTCCGACGTCGGCGAGCTCGCCGGCGCGGGTGACATCGGGGCCGGCACCGTCATCGGCAGCGGCATGCAGCTCCCGTTCGCGGACGACTGCGTGGACGTCTGCTACTCCTCCAACGTCCTCGAGCACGTGCCGGACCCGTGGCGGATGGCCGAGGAGATGGTCCGGGTCACCCGCCCCGGTGGCCTCACCTTCGTCAGCTACACGACCTGGTTCGGCCCGTGGGGCGGCCACGAGACGTCGCCGTGGCACTTCCTCGGCGGTCGCCGGGCCCGCCGGCGGTACGCCGCAAAGCACGGTCACGAGCCCAAGAACAAGTACGGCGAGTCCCTCTTCGCCGTCACCGTCGCCGACGGCCTGCGCTGGGCCGGCACCCAGCAGCACGCCGAGGTCGTGCACGTCCTCCCGCGCTACAACCCCTGGTGGAGCCGCTGGCTGCTCCGTGTGCCGGTGGTGCGAGAGGTGGTGACATGGAACCTCGTGCTCGTGCTGCGGAAGAAGTGACCCAGGACGGCTCGCGGTTCCGGTGGCGGCTCCTCGCCGCCTGCATGCTGCTCGTCGGGGTGGCCCTGACCCAGTCACCGGGGCTGCTGGTCGCCGACACCAAGCTGGACCTGGCGATCGCCCCCCTCGACTTCCTGGGTCGGGCGGCGCACCTCTGGGACGGCGAGGGGGCCTTCGGCCAGCTCCAGAACCAGGCCTACGGCTACCTGTGGCCGATGGGGCCGTTCTTCGCCCTCGGCGGCCTCGTCGACCTGCCGGGCTGGGTCGTCCAGAGGCTCTGGATGGCCCTGGTCATGTGTGTGGCCATGGTCGGGTCGGCCAAGGTGGCGCGGGCCATGGGCGTGCGCTCGGACCTGGCCTGCCTGCTGGGCGGCCTCGCGTTCGCGCTGTCCCCCCGCATGCTCACCGTGCTCGGCCCGAGCTCCATCGAGGTGTGGCCGAGCGCCCTCGCGCCGTGGGTGCTGCTGCCACTGGTGATCGGTGCCGAGCGGGGCTCGCCCCGCCGGGCGGCCGCCCTCTCGGCCCTGGCGATCGCCATGGTCGGTGGCGTCAACGCGGCCGCCACCAGCGCCGTCCTGCCCCTCGGGGCACTGTGGCTGCTGACCCGCACCCCCGGCCCGCGTCGTCGGGCGATGATGCTGTGGTGGCCGGTCTTCACCCTGCTGGCCACGCTGTGGTGGCTCGTGCCGCTGTTCCTGCTCGGCAGCTACAGCCCGCCCTTCCTCGACTTCATCGAGTCCGCGGGGATCACCACGATCCCGACCAACCTCGTCGACACCCTGCGAGGCACCTCCAACTGGGTGCCGTACGTCGACTCGGGTGCCCGCGCCGGCACCGACCTGGTCCGCGACTTCTACCTGCCCGTCAACAGCGCCTTCGTCCTGATGGCCGGCGTGCTCGGCATCGCGCTGCGTCGTACGCCGCACCGGCTGTTCCTCATCAGCGGCGTCGTCGCCGGCCTGTTCCTGGTCTCCATGGGGCACATCGGCGCCGTGCAGGGCTGGTTCGCGCCCGGCCTCCAGGACCTCCTCGACGGCGTGCTCGCCCCGCTGCGCAACGTGCACAAGTTCGACCCGGTGCTCCGCCTGCCCCTGGTGCTCGGGCTCGCCTGGCTCGTGGACGCACTCGTCGCCCACGCCCGCGACGCGGCCACCGCGCGCCCCGACCGGGTCAACTACCGCATCGTCGCGGGCATCGTCGCCTTCGCCGTGCTGGCCGCCGCGACGCCCGCCGCCGCCGGCCGCATCACTCCCGCCGGCGGCTTCGAGGAGGTCCCGGACTACTGGACCGAGGCGGCGGCCTGGCTCGCCGACGACCAGGACTCCGGCGTGGCGCTGCTCCTGCCCGGCACCATGTTCGGCAGCTACGTGTGGGGGTCCCCGCGCGACGAGCCGTTCCAGGCCCTCGCCTCCACCCCGTGGGCGGTGCGCAACGCCGTACCCCTCACGCCGGCGGGCAACATCCGGATGCTGGACGCCGTCGAGGACCAGATCGCCCAGGGCGAGGGCTCGCCCGCACTCGCCGACTACCTGCGGCGCAGCGGGGTGAGCCACGTCGTGGTGCGCAACGACCTCGCGCGCGGCGACGACAACCCCGACCCGGTGCTGGTGCACCAGGCCCTCGACGAGTCGGACGGGATCGAGCTGGCGGCGACGTTCGGCCCGGTGGTCGGCGGCGGCGCCCACCTCGACGGGGAGCTCGGCAGGGCCCTCATCAACGGCGGGTGGCAGAACGACTACGCCGCCGTCGAGATCTACGCCCTCGACGAGCCGCCGGCCGCCGGGACCGGTGCCAGCGTGGCGCCGGTGGTGGTCGGCGGGCCCGAGGACCTGCTCGACCTGACGGCGCTCGGGGTGATCGACGACGTGGTCCCCACCCGGCTCGCGGCGGACCTGGGCGACGAGGAGGTCGGCGACGCGCCGCTCGTCCTCACCGACGGCTACCGGTCCGTGGTGCGCCACTTCGGTCGCATCCACGACGCGACCTCGCCGGTACGCACCCGCGAGCAGGCCGAGGCGCCCCAGGAGACCGTGCCGGACTACCAGCTGCCGGGCACGGACCGGTGGTCGACCTTCGTCGAGTACGACGGGATCGACGGGGTCCGTGCGTCCAGCTCGCTCTCCGACGCCGGACCCGGGCCGTCGGCGCCCGGGCGGCTGCCCTTCGCCGCGGTCGACGGCCACCCCTCGACGTCCTGGCAGAGCTCGCGGTTCACCGACGACGAGCACTGGTGGGAGGTCGACCTCGAGGACGACGTCGTTCCCGGGTCCGTCGTCGTGACCGGCGCCCTGGTCGGTGACCAGGAGATTCAGCTCTCGACCGACGACTGGACCAGCGACACCATCGTCCTGCCACCGGACACCCCGACCCGCATCACGGTGGGGGACACCGAGTCTGACGTCCTCCGGATCACCGATGTCTCCGGACGTACGAGCACCCCGCTCGGTCTCGCCGAGGTCGAGATGGAGGGGGTGACCCCGACCCGGCGCCTGGCGTTGCCCGAGGTGCCGGACGGAGCGGGCGCCCCCGACGCGATCGTGCTGCGGGCACTCGGCGACGAGCGCACCGGGTGCGCGGTCGTCGACCTCGACGTGCGCTGCGTCCAGGGTCGCGAGGTCGCCGCCGAGGAGCCGCTGGGGATGGCGCGACGTGTCAGCCTCCCGCAGGCCGCGGCGTACGACGCCTCGCTGCGCGTGCGGGGAGTGCCGGGCCGTGCGCTCGAGACGCTGATCCGGCAGGACTCGTTCGTGGACGTGCAGGCCTCGTCGAGCGGCATCGCCGACCCGCGGGGCTCGGTGCTGGCCGCCGTGGACGGCAACGACGCCACCACCTGGTCGGCCGACCTCTCCGACGTGCGACCGAGCGTGGACCTGAGGTGGCTGCGACCGCAGACGATCGACTCGCTCGAGATCAGCGTCGACCCCGACACCGCGGCGCGAGCACCCCAGTCGCTGGAGCTGCGCTGGCCCGGCGGGAGCCGGAGCGTCGAGCTCGACGAGGACGGCACCGCCACGTTCGCGCCCATCAGGACCGACGAGCTCACCCTCGACGTGGTCGATGCCGAGCCGGCCACCACCGTGGACTTCAGCGGCGCCACGGGTGCGGTGCCCGTCGGCATCACCGAGCTGCGCCTGGGAGGCGCCCAGGGCCTGCCGGCCCTCATCACCGACGAGCCGCTCGAGCTGCCGTGCGGCACCGGCCCGGACGTGGTGACCAACGGGGTGCGGCTGCGGACCTCCGTGAGCGCGTCCGCCCTCGACCTCTTCAACGGGGTCGTCGTGCCGGCCAACCCGTGCGGGGTCGGGACGCTCTCGCTGCGCGCCGGCGACAACGACGTCGTCCTGGCTGCCTCGGACGCCTTCACCCCGGTGTCGGCGGTGCTGAGCCACGCAGCACTGCCCCTCGGCGACGGCGGGACGATCCGGGGCAGCTCGGACGGCACCGGCGGCGAGCGGCTCCTCCCCGAGGCCGGCCAGCGGCTCGTGGCCGGGCACGAGAACACCAACCCCGGCTGGGAGGCGACGCAGGACGGAGCGGACGTCTCCCCGGTCGTGGTCGACGGGTGGCGCCAGGGGTGGCGCGCCTCCGGTGAGCCTTCGGAGGTCGTCGCGACGTTCGCGCCGGGCACGACGTACCGCTGGTCCCTTCTCGGCGGGGCGCTGGGCGTGCTGGCCCTGCTCGTCCTGCTCCTGGTCGGTCGACGTCGGCGCGCAGGCAGTGAGCTCCCGTCGGTCGGCGAGCGTGCGCTGCCCCCGCTGGTGCCGCTCGTCCTGGCCCCCGTGCTGGGGGCGCTCCTGGCCGGCCTTGCCGGCGCTGTGGTCGCCGTGGTGGCGACCCTGGCCGTGTGGCTGGTGCGACGCGTCCATGCCGGGGTGGCCAGGGGTCTGGTGGCGGCACTGGTGATCCCCGCGGTGGGGGTCTACGCCTTCCTCCCGTGGGGAGGGTTGGACGACTGGGCGGGCAGCCTGGCGTGGCCGTCCTACCTCGTGGTGGCGGTCGTCTCCGGCCTGCTGGTCCTGCTGGACGCGGACTCGCGACGACGGAGCCGGCCCTTGAGGCGCAGCGCCGGCAGCTCCACCACGCGGTAGAGGACCTCGGCGGCGAGCAGCGACATCACCACCGTGAGGGCCCAGACCCGCAGGCCCTGACCCGTGAAGACCTCGATCCCCGTCACCCGGAACACCGCGGCCAGCAGGGCGAGGTGGACGCAGAAGATGCTGTAGCTGATGTGGCCGAGGTGCCGCAGGGGCTGCCAGGTCATGGCGTACCGGTAGGCGCCGGGCAGCGTGAACACGCCGCTGAGCACGAGCAGCGTGCCGACGAAGGTGTAGAGCACGTGCTTGGTGATCGACTCGGCGACGGTCGGGGCCTCGAGCAGGGTCGGGCCGGCGAGCGGGGTCGCGGCCACGAGCATCAGCCCGGCGGCCAGGGCCCAGCACACGCCCGGCTGGCGTCCCAGCGCCACGACCTGGTCGACGACGCGCGACGTGGTCCCACGTTGGTGCAGCACGTGGACGAGGGCGAGGCCGATGCCCGCGGCGAACCACGTGAGGTACGCCGGCAGCCACAGGCCGGGGGAGCCCGCGACGTGGGCGTCCAGGCGCGGTGCCAGGACCTGCCACGTGATGCTGGTGGCCGCCATCGCCGCCAGGACCACCGCCACCCGCCGTCCACGCAGGCGACGGCCGGCGGCGAGGAGCATGAGGGCCGGCAGCACCAGGTAGAAGCTCACCTCGACGGCCAGGCTCCACATGTGGGTGAGGCCGTAGGGGAGCGACTTGTCGACGAAGGAGTCGATCAGCGCGAACGACGCGAGCCAGTCCTTCGGCCCGGCGTCCTCGTTGCCGCCGACGAAGAGGTAGGCGATGACCACCACGACGAGATAGACGGGGAGGATCCGCAGGGCGCGCTTCTCGTAGTACGTCGCGAGGCCGGGACGGGGCATGTCCAGGGCCCTCCGGGCGAGGTAGGGCCGGGCCAGCAGGAAGCCGGAGAGCACGAAGAAGATCGACACGCCGACGTCGAGGCGGGCCAGCAGGGTGCCGCCGACCCCGTTGCCGAGGTACTCCCCGGTCTGGAAGGACGTGTGCGTCGTCAGCACGGCGAGCGCGCCGACGGCGCGCAGGGTGTCGAGCACGGGGAACTGGGGAGCGACCTCAATGCTCGCTGGGGTCGTCGGGGTGGTCACGGACTCTCGCGTGGTCATCACAGGGCTCCCGGCTCGGCGGTGCCGACCTCGATCACGTCGACGCACAGCGTCGTCCCGGGCGCCAGCCCGGAGATCCGTACCTCGTCGAAGGCCCCGGTGGCCTGGACGAACAGGCTGCCGATGCCGGGGTTGACGGTGGTCTCGCGGCTCACGTCGCCCGCGGTCACGGTGAGCTCGGTGCGCTGCGAGGAGAGGTAGCCGATCCGCAGCCACCAGTCGACGTCGATGGTCCCGGTCTCGAGGGGGATCGAGCGCCCGCTGGCACCCACCCGCCACCCGCACTCCTGCGTCGGCCCAGGGCGCGACGTCACCGCAGGGTCGATCACGGTGGGGGCCACCGTGCCGTCGTCGGTGACGGAGTGCAGCGTGCTGCTGATCGGGGGGAACTCGGCCCGGCTGGTGTAGAGCGGCACCAGCTCCTCGAGGGTGTTGTAGGGGAAGGAGTAGCCCGGCATCACCTCCTGCGGCACCGTGCCGCCGGTGAGGTCGAGCGATCCCGCCGCGTCGACCGCGTCGCTGACCCGGTGCAGGTAGACGGCGCCCGGGTTGTCGGTGTGCCAGATGTGTGCGTACGACGCCGTGCTGACGACGGCGCCGACGAGGTAGGCACTCGTGAGCACCCCGGCCAGGGCCTGTGTCGGTGCGACGCCGAGCAGGGGTCGCGGGCGGGGCTCGCTGCACTCGACGGAACCGCGCAGCGGCAGCCAGGCCAGGCCGAGGGCGAGCACGAGCGCACACACGGTCTCGGTCAGGTAGCGCATCTCCAGGCCGATGCCGGCGCCGGCGACGGGAGCACGCGTGGTCAGCAGCAGGACGAAGGCGCCGGCGAGCGACAGCGCGAGGAGGAGCCACGCGCGGCCGGTGCGACGACGCAGCAGCGCTCCGAGGACCACCAGCCCGACCAGGACCACCCACGCCAGGTGGACCGACCAGGCCGGCGGGTCGGCGTACCCGGTGGGCGGGTTGCGGGTGTCCCAGCGCCACGGACCGCCGACCGCCGAGCTGCCGAAGGCGGTGCCCAACATCGTGTCCGCCAGCGCACCGGCGAGGCCGGTGCCGCGGTCCTGCTCGACGAAGGGCTGGGGCACGGCGACGGCGTAGTAGACGACGTACAGGAGGGCGGTTGCGCCACCGGCGACGGCGGCCGGCCAGTAGCGCCGCAGGACGGTCGTGAGGCGGGAGACCAGCCCGCCGGAGGCGAAGTAGCCGAGCGCCACCAGCGCCAGGACCGGGAGGACGAGCAGCACCTTGACGTAGCAGAGCAGCCCGACGACCAGCAGGGCCGTGGTGATCGCCAGCCAGCCGAGCCGCCGACCGCGCAGGTGGTGCACCCACGCCGCGACCGCCGCGAACCAGAGGGTCTGGAGCGGGAGCTGGTTGAGCCCGGCGGCCCACCACATGAGCGCCGGAGCACTCAGCGCGCTGAAGAGGTAGAGCGCGAAGAGGGGCAGGACCTCGAGCCGGGCGCCGAAGAGCGTGACCAGCATCCACCAGCACGCAAGGGCGGCCAGCGTGGACGAGAGCATCGTGAGGGTGACGGCCGTTCCCCAGCCGGTGGCCACCTCGCCGGAGTTGCTGACCACCCAGGCGACCAGCCGGCCGACGGGCATGAACTGGCTGTCGAAGGGGGAGGTGAGGTAGTCGAGGTCCAGGGCCTGGCCCCGCGACTGGGCGAGCAGCCGGTAGTCGTCGGTGTAGAACCAGCTGCCGAGCAGCATCCAGCAGCGGAGCGCCACCTGGCCGACCAGCAGGACGAGGGCCACCACGTGCACGCTGGCGGCGTCGAGGGCGAAGCCCGGACGGCGGGTGCGGGAGTCCTCATCCGCGTCCTCCGCGACGTGGAAAAACCACGGCCATACCTTGTCCACGGGCCCTCCTCGGGCGGGAACTATGCCACAGGAGCACCGCTCTTCCGGCCCCGTCGGACACGTTCGCGCGGCTGTGCGGGAACGGCCCCCCACAAGACCTACCTGCTGGTAGCCTTCGGCGACTCATCGACTTCTGGGAGGACTTTCGTCGTGCGCAAGATCATTGGTTGGGTGCTACTCGCGCTCGGCGCCTTCTTGTTGGTGGTCGGCCTGATGGCCTCCATCTGGGCTCCGGGCCAGGTGAAGCGGACGCCGCTGGACACCGACAGCACCACCCGCCTGGCCGGGAGCGCCGACAAGCTCAACCCGGCGAGCGGGGAGGTAGAGAGCCTGGACGTCAAGGCCACCAGCATCACCAAGGCCGACTCCAAGCGCTCGGACGACAACGTCGTCGTGTTCGTCAACACGGTCTGCCTCGTCATCGACGAGGGCGACGTCCCCGACTGTGTCGACGCGGACGACCCGGAGGGTCGCCTGATCACGGCCTCGACCGACGTCTTCGCCACCGACCGCTCGACCGCGGAGGCCGTGAACGGCAAGTACCTCCCGGCCGGCGCCGAGGAGAAGGAGGGCCTGATCAACAAGTGGCCCTTCGACGCCGAGAAGAAGGACTACCCCTACTGGGACGGCCTGCTCGGCGCGCCGGTGGACGCGGTCTACGACAGCACCGAGACCCTCGAGGGCCTCGAGACCTACAAGTACCACGTGGTCGTCGACCAGCAGTCGGCCGAGGTGGTCGACGGCATCCAGGGCGTCTACTCGCAGGACAAGTACCTGTGGATCGACCCCGTGACCGGGTCGATCATCAACCAGACCCAGCAGGAGCTGCGCACGCTCGAGAACGGTGACGTGCTGCTCGACCTGGACCTCGCGTTCACCGACGAGCAGGTCTCGGACAACGTGGAGTCGGCCAAGGACTCCGGCAGCAAGATCGACCTCATCACCCGCACGGTGCCGCTCGTCGGCTTCATCGGTGGGGCCCTGGCCCTGCTGGCCGGCGCCTACCTGGTCTTCGCCGGGCGCAAGGACGAGAAGGCCTGAGACAGGCCCCGCAGTCACCACGAACGGCCCGCCGGCCTCGCCGGCGGGCCGTTCGTCATCTCGAGATCACACGGGGTCACCCGGGAAGAGGCGCCGGATTCCCGATGATGACGTCGCTGACGCAGATGGTGCCGTGCTGGTCTGGCGTGGAGATCGTGATGGAGCCGGGAACGTCGGTCACGACCTGAGCCTGCTGCTGGCTCACCCCGGGCAGCACAGGCACGACGGTCGAGGTGTCGCCCACCTGCACGAGGAGTGAACCGCCCTCCCCGCTCACGGTGTTGACCTGGACCACCCAGTCCCAGAAGTAGAGGTCCTCGGACAGCGGCACCTCCACGGTGGAGGCAGCGCCCAGTGCGAAGCCGCAACCCTCGTCGGGTCCTGGCAGGGCGTGAGACTGGCCGTCCACCTGGACGGGACTCAGCTGCCCACGGTCGTCGGCGATGCGCAGGCGCTCCGCCGGGCCGCCGAAGGCCACGCGCCCGCCGTACGGTGAAAGCACCTGGGACAGGCGCGCGTAGTCCGGGAAGAAGACCGGGGACAGGACGCGGTCGGGAGTGTTGGCGTCCACGAGCGCGACGGGATCGCCGGCGGCGCCCACCTGCCGGTCGAGGGCAGCGACCCAGCCCTTTCCGGGATGCACGCCGATCCGATGCACCCCGGCCACGTTGGCCACGACGAGCGAGGCTGCCAGCAGCGCGCCGCCTCCCGCGAGGAGTGCCCGGCGCCCGACAGTGATGGGGGCTCGGACCGAACGGGGTGAGGAGAGCAGCATGACTCCCGCCAGCACCGCGACGGAGAAGTTGTCGACGTGGTACCGCTCGTCGTTGATGGCCCGCATCTGCATGTGGTCGAACCTGACCGAGAAGAGCACGAGACCCCATGAGAGGACCAGATAGCCACCCGCCATCGCGAGGGGCAGCCACGCACCGCGTCGACGGCGTGCGACCAGACCCAGGACCGTGATGACGACAACCAGGCTGGCGACGGCGAGCCAGAGCGGAGGACGCGCGAAGGAGTCCGTGGCCAGTGGCATGGAGCCCCACGGGCCACCCAGCAGTGCCGGGGCGAGGAGGTCGCTCATGCCCCGGAAGTAGAAATCTGCCACCTGACCGACGGAGCGGTCGGCGCCCAGGGTGACCCCCATGTTCTTCTCGGTCTCCTGAGGGTCGATCAGTGCGGCGTACACGGCGAGGTAGGCCACCGACGTCGCTGCCAGGGTGGCGACGGGCATCACATTGGCCCGCAGCCTCTCCCGCATCGTCCCCGGAGTCAGGTGCACGAGGACCGCCACTGCGGGGATGACGGCGAGAAGCGCCTTCTCCCAGAACGCCAGCCCCAGCAGCAGAGCGGCCACGAGCAAGCACAGCGACCTTCTGGAACGCTCACGAACGTGGTGTGCGGCCGCAAGGACGAGCAGCGCCATGCAGATCTGGAGCGGCACGACCTGCAGGGCGGATGCCCACCACATGGTCGGACGCAGAAACAGGGGAGACAGGGCGATGAGGGCCAGCGGGGCCAGCAGCGCCACCCGCTCCCCGGTGATCGCGGCCAGCGCACGGGCCCACGCGAGCACCGCCGCGGCACTGCCGAGCGCCACCAGCGCGACAGCCCACCTGAAGTCCAGTGGATCGACGACGGTGATGGCCCGCGTGACGAGGAACTGTCCGGGCATGAGGTGTGCGTTGTAGTCCTGGAGCATGTAGTCCACCAGGCCCATCGTGTGGGCGTCGGCCAGGTACAACCAGTCATCGTCCTGCCACGTCCAGCGCGAGACGGTCCATCCCCGCCACAGGAGGGTGACGAGCACCAGTGCGAACACGCAACGGCGGTAAGGAGTCGCGACGAGCGCGCGGGGTGAAGGCACGGCGGCGATGGTAGTGCGGGGCATCGCAGCGCGACGCAACATCAGGGCGCGCCCTCACCGAATCCCCGGACGGGGGAGCCGGTCTAGACATACCGTGTCGCGCATGCGACGACACGGGGCCCCGGTCCTGACCACCACGATCCTCCTGCTCCTGCTGGTGGGACTGCTCCCTGTGACCGGGACGACGGCGAGTGCCGCCGACGCCCCGCAGCACTCCGTGGCCGTGGTGGGCGACGGTGCCGTGACGTTCCCGGCGTTCTCGCCGTCCRTCGAGCGCTACGCGGTGCGCCCGGGCACCGGGGCGTCCGGCTCGCTGACCGTGCGGGCCTCCACGTCCGACCCCGCGGGGACCGTGCGGGTCAACGGGAGCACGGTCGTCGGCGGCTCGACGGTGGTCGACGGGCTCGAGGCCGGGGACGAGATCTCGGTCCTCATCGACGACGCCGGCGGCGCCGCGGCGTACTCCTTCGTGGTGCTGCCCACCAGCTTCCCGGTCCTCGAGCGGACCACCCCCAGCACCGACGCCACCCAGGACGGCATGGTGCTGCTCACCCTCGGCAAGTGGATCGAGGCCGGGCCGTTCTTCGAGGCCGCCGTCGACGAGAACGGGGTGCCGTCGTACGTCCTCCAGACCCCCAACTCGATGGACCTGCACAAGCAGCCCAACGGGAACTACTCGGTGGCGCGCGGCGGGGCGAACGGTGCGGACATCGTCGAGCTCGACGCCCAGTTCCGTGAGGTACGTCGGCTGCGCACCAAGGGCCTGGTGCACACCGACGGGCACGACGCGATCCTGGAGCCCGACGGCTCCGCCTACCTCATGTCCTACGAGCCCGACGCCGCGACCGGCTGGACCGACGCCGTCATCCAGCACCTCAGCCCGACCGGAGAGGTGCTCTTCGCGTGGAACAGTGCCGACCACGTCGACATCGCGGCCGAGACCGTCATCAACGCCGGCAACCGCGACTACGCGCACATCAACTCCTTCGAGGTGATGGACGACGGGGACCTCCTCGTCTCCTTCCGTCACCTCAGCTCGGTGTTCAAGATCGCGCGCGAGGCCCACGACGGCTTCGACCAGGGTGACGTCGTGTGGAGGCTGGGAGGCAGGAAGAGCGACTTCACCTTCGTCGACGCCGACGGGGCGCCCGACGAGGGGCCGTGCGCGCAGCACACCGCGACCCAGCTCGCCGACGGCCACGTCATGGTCTTCGACAACCGCGCCTGGGAGTACGACCCGCTGTGCGTGAACCCGGACGACCCGTCCGCGCCGCCCGTCGCGCGCAAGCCCAGCCGGATCGTGGAGTGGTCGCTCGACGAGACCACCATGGAGGCGAGGGAGGTCAAGGACCTCCGGGTGGGCGACCGCTACGCGATCTTCGCCGGCTCCGCCCAGCGCCTCGACAACGGCAACACCATGGTGGGCTGGGCCGCGGAGACCCGGGCCGTGGCCAGCGAGCTCTCCCCGACGGGTGAGGTCCTGTGGGAGCTGAGGGCCCCGGAGAGCCCGAAGTACTTCACCTACCGCGCCCTCAAGGCCGACGTGCCGGACGCGATCGCCCCGGAGGTGGAGGTGACCGCACCCGCTGAGGCCGTCACCGTCGGCGACACCGCGGCGCCCCGACCCTCGTGCACCGACCGCGGCGGGAGCACCCTCCGCTCGTGCTCGGTCACGGGGTGGGACACCTCGACCCCCGGCGCCCGGACCTTCGCGGTCACGGCACGCGACGGCGC
The DNA here is from genome assembly GCF_056401085.1 of Nocardioides sp. P4_G4. NCBI lineage: Bacteria > Bacillati > Actinomycetota > Actinomycetes > Propionibacteriales > Nocardioidaceae > Nocardioides > Nocardioides sp. P4_G4. Next base: position 37,395 of record NZ_JBFUKA010000012.1, on the reverse strand, counting down.
CGGCAACGAGACGGTCGCGCGGCGCAGCTACACCGTCGTCGCCGGACCGCTCCCGACGCCGACCCCGGTTCCCACCCCGACGCCCACCGCCTCGACCCCGGCGGGCGTGACCCACCTCGCCGACCTGCACCTCAAGGCCGTGGGACACCCGTGGCACGGCCGCGACGTGCACGACGTACGCCGCGGGCAGACGGTGCACACGGCGAGCGCGCTGCGGCGCTCGGTGTTCCGGGTGCGCGTCCAGAACGACGGCACCACGGCCGAGCGCTTCCTGGTCCGGCTCCGGACCCGTGCCGACGTCCTGGCGCCCCGGTGGTCCTCGCCCGTGCGGCGCACCCCACGCCTCGCGCCGGGGGAGTCGACTACCTTCCGGCTGGTGGTCCGCCGGGAGGTGCGCCAGCGCCGCGCCGCGGTGACCGTCATCGCGCGGTCCGACCGGGACCCCGCGTCGCGGGACCGGGTATGGGCCCGCACGACCTGGCGCTGACCGGGTCAGGCCAGGTCGGCGACGAAGATCGCGGTGCCCGGGGTGAGCAGGCCGCGGGTGCGCGACCACCCGCCCCAGACCCGGTCGTGGTCGGCGGGCCACTCCGGCTCGACGAGGTCGACGAGGGTGAAGCCATGGCCGGACAGCAGTCGCACCCAGTCGCCGAGGGTGCGGTGGTGCTCGACGTACGCAACCACCCCCGTCTCGTCGTCCACCTCGACGTACGGCGTGCGGTCCCAGTAGGACTGCGACGCCACGAGGCCCCCCTCGCCGGGGTCGTCGGGGAACATCCAGCGCGTCGGATGGGTGACGGAGAAGGCGTAGCGCCCCCCGGGCCGCAGGACGCGCGCCGTCTCGGCGACCGCGTCGGCGATGTCGTGCACGAACTGCAGGGCGCCGAAGGAGCAGAAGACCACGTCGAAGGACTCGTCGGCGAAGGGCAGGTGGGTGGCCGTGGCCCGCACGGACGGCACCACCACACCGGTGATCTCGTCGATGCGACGGCAGTGCTGGAGCTGGCGGTGCGACAGGTCGAGCCCGACCGCGCGGCCGCCCCGGGTGCGGACCCAGCGCGAGCACTGCCCGGCGCCGCTTCCGACCTCGAGCACGTCGCGACCGGTGACGTCGCCCAGGACGTGGAGGTCGTCCTCGGTCTGTCCTTCGGGCCCCCACACGAAGCCCGCGTCGCCGAGGAACTCCCCGTGGGTGGCCTGGTACTCGTCGGCGTAGCGGTCCCAGTCGGGACCGTTCGCGCTCCGGGACTCGGACTCGTCGACGGGGCGGCGCTCGACCCGGACGGCCTGGGGGAGGTGGTCCTGCACCGCTCCACGGTACTGCGCGGTGCTCGGGTTGGACGCTCGAGGGCGGGGCCGCGTAGGCTGCAGGGTGCGCCAGAGGTCTGCCTGGGTTCCATACGGAGCGGACCCACGCTCGTCACCCTTCATCGGTGGTGAAAACAGGGCTTCTGCGCGTGTCCGGACGACTTCTGACCATCCAAGGAATCACTTCCCTTATGACGAGCACCATCTCCTCTACTTCCGCATCTGATTGGGACTTCGACGCTCCCCAGGTGGCGGTCAACGACATCGGTTCCGAAGAGGACTTCCTCGCGGCGATCGATGCGACCATCAAGTACTTCAACGACGGCGACATCGTCGAGGGCACCATCGTCAAGGTGGACCGCGACGAGGTACTCCTCGACATCGGCTACAAGACCGAGGGCGTCATCCCCTCGCGCGAGCTGTCCATCAAGCACGACGTCGACCCCTCCGAGGTCGTTTCCGTGGGCGACAAGGTCGAGGCCCTCGTTCTCCAGAAGGAGGACAAGGAAGGCCGTCTGATCCTGTCCAAGAAGCGCGCCCAGTACGAGCGCGCCTGGGGCACCATCGAGCAGGTCAAGGAGGAGGACGGCGTCGTCGAGGGCACCGTCATCGAGGTCGTCAAGGGCGGCCTCATCCTCGACATCGGCCTGCGCGGCTTCCTGCCGGCCTCGCTGGTGGAGATGCGTCGCGTCCGCGACCTGCAGCCCTACGTGGGCCAGACCCTCGAGGCCAAGATCATCGAGCTCGACAAGAACCGCAACAACGTGGTCCTGTCGCGCCGTGCCTGGCTCGAGCAGACCCAGTCCGAGGTTCGCCACGGCTTCCTCACCCAGCTCCAGAAGGGCCAGATCCGCAAGGGTGTCGTGTCCTCGATCGTCAACTTCGGTGCCTTCGTGGACCTCGGTGGCGTCGACGGCCTCGTGCACGTCTCGGAGCTGTCGTGGAAGCACATCGACCACCCGTCCGAGGTCGTCACCGTCGGTGACGAGGTCACCGTCGAGGTCCTCGACGTGGACATGGACCGTGAGCGTGTCTCCCTGTCGCTGAAGGCGACGCAGGAGGACCCGTGGCAGCACTTCGCCCGCACCCACCAGATCGGCCAGATCGTCCCGGGCAAGGTCACCAAGCTGGTGCCCTTCGGTTCGTTCGTCCGCGTCGAGGAGGGCATCGAGGGCCTGGTGCACATCTCCGAGCTGGCCGAGCGCCACGTGGAGATCCCCGAGCAGGTCGTCCAGGTCAACGACGACGTCATGGTCAAGATCATCGACATCGACCTCGAGCGTCGCCGGATCTCGCTGTCGCTCAAGCAGGCCAACGAGACGGCTGCCGCGTCCGACGTCGAGGAGTTCGACCCGACGCTGTACGGCATGACCGCCACGTACGACGAGCAGGGCAACTACGTCTACCCCGAGGGCTTCGACCCCGAGACGGGCGAGTGGCTCGAGGGCTTCGACGAGCAGCGCGCGGTCTGGGAGGACCAGTACGCCAAGGCGCACGCGCGCTGGGAGCAGCACGTCAAGCAGCAGGCCGACGCCAAGGTCGCCGAGGCCGAGGCCGGCGAGGCCACGTCGTACTCCTCCGACGGTGGCGACACCGGCGCCGAGGAGTCGACCAGCGGTTCGCTGGCTTCCGACGAGGCGCTCCAGGCGCTCCGCGAGAAGCTGACCGGCGGGGCCAGCTGACCCCACTGCGTCACCCGCAGCACACGTACCACCCAGGAGGCCCGCCGGTTCGCCGGCGGGCCTTCTGGCCTGTCCGGGGGCCGCGGACGTCGTGACACGGCCCGTTGCCGGGCGGTGCTTGGATGGGCCCATGGCTGCGCGCGACCGTGATGTGCGTGCCGGGGACGCCGACCGGGACGAGGTCATCAACCTGCTCGGGGACGCGTTCGCCGAGGGGCGCCTCGACTACGAGGAGCTGCACCACCGGCAGGAGCTCGCCGCCCGCGCCCGGACCATGGGCGATCTGCGCCCCCTCGTGCGCGACCTGCCGACGGGCCGGGGCCGCGGCGAGGACGACCTCGTGCTGGTGGCCGGTCTCCGCAGCCAGCGGCGGGCCGGGCCGTGGTCGGTGCCGCCCCGCCTCGTCCTCGGGGCCGCGGTGGCCGACGTTCGGGTCGACTTCCGTCACGCCCTGTGCGCCCACCGGGTCGTGGAGGTCTGGGTGCGACCCGGACTCGGGCGTGTGGTGCTCGTGGTCCCCCGGAGCTGGGGCGTGCGGGTCGAGGAGCTGCGGACCGGCTGGGGCGTCGTCCGCAACGACCACCGACCCGAGCCCGAGGGCGACCACCCGGTGCTGGTGGTGCGGGGGAGCCTCGGGGTCGGTCGCCTCCTGGTGAGGCGACCCCGGTGGTTCGGCCTCTGAGCGCGTCCAGCGGGCCTGGGACGTGGATCAGGCGCGACGCGGGACCAGGTGGCGGCGCAGGTCGACCGGTCCGAGCTCGTCGTGGTCGTCGGCCCGCAGGGCGGCTCCGGCGAAGTGATCGTGGCGTGCGTACCGCACGAGAAGCGCGCCGAGGGCGAGGATGACGAGGACGAATGCGAACGTGGTCATGGCAGTAATCATGCGCCCGAATTGATCCCGCCACGAGTGGCAGCAATGCCGTGGTCCGTTGATTTACTGCCACGCATGCGTCATGCTGACGAACGTGCTCACCAACGTCGCTGTCCTGGTCTGGGACGAGGTCGCCATGTTCGAGCTGGGGGTGCTCTGCGAGGCGTTCGGGGTCGACCGCAGCGACGACGGGCTCCCGGTCCTGGACTTCGCGATCTGCGGCGTCGAGCCCGGGCAGGTGCGGACCTCGCTCGGCTTCGAGATGCAGGTGCTGCACGGCCTCGACCGGCTGGCCGAGGCGGACCTGGTCTGCGTGCCGGCGATGAACCGCCACGGCAGCATCCCCACCGCGGTCGTGCGCGCCCTCCAGGACGCCGTGGCGCGCGGGGCCCGCGTGCTGTCGGTGTGCACGGGCGCGTTCGTGCTCGGCGAGGCCGGCCTCCTCGACGGCCGCGAGGCGACCACCCACTGGAAGCACACCGACGAGCTCGCGGCCCGCTTCCCGCTGGCCCGCGTGGTCCCCGAGGTGCTCTATGTCGACGCCGGCCAGGTCGTCACCAGCGCCGGCTCGGCCGCCGGCCTCGACGCCGCGCTGCACCTGTGGCGCGAGGAGCACGGCGCCGCCGCGGCCAGCACGGTCGCCCGTCGGATGGTGGTGGCCCCGCAGCGCCCTGGCGGTCAGGCCCAGTTCATCGCCCGCCCGGTGCCGGAGTGCACCTCCGACTCGCTGGCCCCCCTGCTCGAGTGGATCCAGGGCAACCTGGGCGAGGAGCTCAGCGTGGACCTGCTCGCGCGGCAGATCCACATGTCGTCGCGCACGTTCGCACGCCGCTTCAAGGACGAGACCGGCGCCACGCCCTACGGCTGGATCCTCGCGCAGCGGGTGCAGGCCGCGCAGGAGCTCCTCGAGCAGTCCGACCGCTCGATCGAGTGGATCGCCTCCGAGGTCGGCTTCGGCAACGCGGCGACCCTGCGCCACCACTTCACCCGGGTGCGCGGGGTCAGCCCCCAGCAGTACCGGCGCACCTTCGCGTGTCCTGCGTGACTCCTGGAGTCGCCCCGGGCCCGGGGCTGGACGCCGTGGCCCGTCGCCACGTCGCGCTCGGTAGCCTTGCCGCGTGACGCACACGCCGCTCCCCGACCTGTCCCGTGACGACCTCGCCGCCCTGCGCGACGAGCTGCAGGCGACGTACGACGAGCTCCGCGGCCGCGGCCTCGCCCTCGACCTGACCCGGGGCAAGCCGTCGTCGGCCCAGCTCGACCTGTCCGACGCGCTGCTCACCCTGCCGCGCGGTTGCCGCGACAAGAGTGGCACCGACGTCCGCAACTACGGCGGGCTGGCGGGCCTGCCGGAGCTGCGCGAGATGTTCGCCGAGCTCCTGTGGGTCGAGCCCGAGCAGGTCGTCGCGGGCGGGAACTCCAGCCTGAGCATKATGCGCGACGCGCTGGTCTACCTGATGCTCTTCGGTGCCGTCGACAGCGACCGGCCCTGGGGCAAGGAGGGCGTGGTCAAGTTCATCTGCCCGGTCCCCGGCTACGACCGGCACTTCACCCTGCTGGAGTCGCTGGGCATCGAGATGATCACCGTCCCGATGAACGACGACGGCCCCGACGCGGAGGCCACCGCCCGGCTGGTCGCCGAGGACCGGTCCATCAAGGGCATGTGGGTGGTGCCGACGTACGCCAACCCGGCCGGCTCCGTCTGCACCCAGGAGGTCGCCGCTCGGCTGGCCTCCATGGAGACGGCCGCCCACGACTTCAAGATCTTCTGGGACAACGCCTACGCGCTGCACCACCTCACCGAGGAGGAGGCCAAGAGCGCCGACATCCTCACCCTCGCCGCGGCGAGCGGGCACCCGCACCGGCCCATCATGTTCGCCTCGACCTCCAAGATCACCTTCGCCGGCGCGGGGGTGGCGTTCCTCGCGGCGTCGGTCGAGAACATCGCGTGGTACCTCGGGCACCTCGGCAAGGGCTCCATCGGGCCGGACAAGGTCAACCACCTGCGCCACGTGCAGTTCTTCGGGTCGGCGCAGGGCGTGCGCGACCACATGGGGAAGCACCGCCAGATCATCGCGCCGAAGTTCGCCGAGGTGGACCGGGTGCTCACCGAGCGCCTGGACGGTCGAGGCGTGGCGCGGTGGAACCGGCCCCGCGGCGGCTACTTCGTCAACCTGGACGTCATGCCGGGGACCGCGTCGCGGGTGGTGGGACTGGCCAAGGACGCCGGCATCGCGCTGACCCCGGCCGGCTCGTCGTTCCCGCACGGGCAGGACCCGAACGACGAGAACATCCGCCTGGCCCCGACCATGCCGCCGCTGCAGGAGGTCACCGAGGCCATGGACGGTGTCGCCACCGCCGTGCTCCTCGCCGCCGTGGAGAAGCTCCTCGATCGTGGCTGAGTCGGCCGGCGCGGGCTTCCAGCCGTTCACCTTCTCGATCGTCGGGGTGCAGAAGGCCGGGACGTCCACCCTGCAGTGGATGCTCAACCAGCATCCCCAGGTGGCGCGTCCGCCGCGCAAGGAGATGGGCTGGTTCGACGTCGACGAGGCCACGTGGCTCGAGGTCGACCACGCGTCGTACGGCGTGCAGAGGACGTCGTCCCTGCAGTGTGCCCTGGGGGACGCGACCCCGCGCTACCTCGTGATGCCGGGCACGCTGGAGCGGATGCGCGACCGGCTCCCCGACCTGCGGCTCATCGCGATCTTCCGCGACCCGATCGACCGCCTCGTGTCCCAGTGGGTGATGGTGCGCGGGCGGCAGCCGGGCAAGGCGCCGGACTGGCCGGAGATGATCGCATGGCGGCCCCCGACCTTCCCGACGATCCTTCCCGAGGACTACACCGGGGCCGGGGGGCGGGCCCGCTTCCTGCGTGCCTCCGGAGTCGTCCGGGGCTACTACGGCGGTCAGGTGGAGCACGGGCTGAGCGTCTTCCCGCGTGGGCAGTGGCTCTTCCTCGACTTCGCGTCCCTGCTGGCCGACCATGCCCGGCACCTCGACCTGGTCACGGACCACCTCGGCATCGACCGCTTCCGCACGCACCCGCCGCTCAAGAGGCTGATGGCCGGCTCGCCGACCATCAGCGGCACCGCGCCCACCGGCGCCGACCTGATGGCGCTGGCCCGGGCCCTGGAGCCCGAGCTCGCGCAGTACGTCGCACTCACGGGGCTGCCGGTCGAGCACTGGACCACCGAGCGACTGCTCCGCGGTGACCTCGACGCCGACGAGCAGGCGGAGGCATACGCCCGCAAGGCCGGGCTGGCCTGAATCTCAGGCCGCCTCGGCGCCGAGCCCGCCACGGACCAGGGAGGCGTAGCGACGGCCACGGAGCAGCAGCTCCTCGTGGGTGCCGAGCTCGACCACCCGACCGCCTGCCAGCACCGCGATCCGGTCGGCGTCGCGCACGGTCGAGAGCCGGTGCGCGATGGTGATGGTCGTGCGACCCTCGGCGAGCACGTCGAGCGACTCCTGGACGGCCCGCTCGGTCTCGTTGTCCAACGCACTCGTCGCCTCGTCGAGGACCAGCACCGCCGGGTCGCGGAGCAGCGTCCGGGCGATGGCGAGCCGCTGCTTCTCGCCGCCGGAGAAGCGGTGCCCGCGCGAGCCGACGACGGTGTCGTAGCCCTGCGGGAGGCGGCTGATGACGTCGTGGATCCGGGCGCTGCGACAGGCCTGCTCGATCTCGGCCTCGGTGGCGTCGGGACGAGCGTGCAGCAGGTTGGCGCGGATGCTCGTGTGCATCAGGTAGGTCTCCTGGGTGACCATCCCGACCCGGCCGGCGAGGTCGGCGGTCGACACGTCGCGCACGTCGACGCCGTCGATCAGCACCCGGCCCGAGGTGGCGTCGTGCAGCCGGGCGACCAGGCCGGCGAGCGTGGACTTGCCGCTCCCGGTCTCACCGACGAGGGCCAGGCTCGATCCGGCCGGCACGACGAGGTCGATGCCGTCGAGGACCGGGGCATCCGGGTCGTAGGCGAAGCGCACGTCCTCGAAGCGGACCTCACCGCCGGAGGAGGGCAGGGCGACCGGGGTCGTGGGCTCGGGGAGGTCGACCGGGAGGTCGGCGTACTCGAAGATGCGGGAGAACAGCGCCATCGACGAGGTGATGTCCACGCCCACGTTGAGCAGGCCCATCAGGGGGCGGAACAACGTCCCCTGCAGGGCGACGAAGGCGACCAGGGTGCCGACGGTCATCCCGCCGGACGTGGCCGGCAGTCCGGCCGCCAGGTAGATCGCGGCGGGCACCGCGGCGAAGACCACGTTCATGGTGGCCATCCGCCAGCGCCCGGCCAGGCGGGAGCGGATCTCGAGCCCCACCAGGTCGGCGGAGGTCTCCTCGAAGCGGTCGCTGAGCGTGCCCGCGGCGCCGAGCGTCTTGGTGAGGAGCACTCCGCTGACCGACAGGCCCTCCTCGATCTGCACGTGCAGGTCGGCGAGGCGACGCTGGCGCTGGGCCGTGATCGCGTGCCGCATCCGCGCGACCTGGCGCGTGAGGAGCACGGCCGAGGGCAGCACGACCAGGGAGAGCAGCGCGAGGCGCCAGCTCAGGGCCGCCATGGCGATCGCGGTGCCGACGACCACGGTGACGTTGGCGGCGATGGAGGTGGCGGTGCTGGTGACGACGCCCTGCATGCTGCCGATGTCGTTGACGAGGCGGGACTGCACGTCACCGCCGCGGGTGCGGGTGAAGAACCCCAGGGACTGGCGCTGGAGGTGGGCGAACAGGTCGCTGCGCAGGCGGTGCATGACGCGCTGGCCCACCGAGGTGGAGAGCCAGGTCTGCACCACGCCGATGGCCGCGGTCGCCACCGCGACGCCGAGCATGGCGGCGACGAGCAGGGCGAGGAGCCGGACGTCCTGCTGGGGGAGGGCCACGTCGATGACGTGGCGCACCAGGAACGGCTGGGCGAGACCGATCAACGAGCTCAGCACGATGAGGGCCATGACGATCGCCAGGGTGCCGCGGTGGGGCGCGAAGAGTCGCGCGACACGGGCGAGGGGTACGGGGTGGTCCGCGAGCTGCCGCCGGTCGGCGGGGTCGGGACGGTCGGTGCGGGATCGGCGGGAGCCTGTGGAGTCCTCCATGCGACCAGCTCCTCTCGGTGGTGTGGGTCCGGTGGTGTGGGTCCGGTGGTGTGGGTCCGGTGGTGTGGGTCCGGTGGTGTGGATCCTGGGGTCGAAATGTCGTGAGGTTGCCTCACTATGAGGGTGCAACGTGGTGTCGGCTAGGTTTGTTCCCGTGAGCGAGCAGACGGGCGACCTGCTGATGGCGGCGGCGCGACGCGTGCGACGTGAGTACGCCGAGGCGCTGTCGGAGTTCGGCACCACACCGTCGCAGTCCCGCGCGCTGCGCGTGGTCGCGGCCGAGGAGCCGGTGCGTCCCTCCGTGCTCGCCGAGGCTCTCCGCATCGCCCCGCGATCGGCCACCGAGGTGGCCGACGCCCTGGAGCAGAACGGTTGGGTGTGCCGGTCACCCGACCCGAGCGACCGTCGTGCCACGTCGTTGACGGTGACCGACGAGGGGCGCCGGGTGCTCGCGCACATGGACGAGGCACGGCGGGGAGCGGGGGAGCGGGTCCTGGGCGCGCTCGGCGACAGCGACCGTCGTACCCTCGACCGCATCCTGAGGACGTTGGGGGAGCACTCATGACCGTTCGCGTCGGCCTGACCGGTGGCGTGGCCTCCGGCAAGAGCACCGTGTCGGCGATCCTCGCCGAGCTGGGCGCCGTCGTCATCGACGCCGATGCCCTGGCGCGCGAGGTGGTGGCCCGGGGGACGCCCGGGCTCGATGCCGTCGTGGCCGACTTCGGGCCCTCGCTGCTCACCCCCGAGGGCGACCTCGACCGACCGGCGATGGGGCGCCTGGTCTTCGGCGACGACTCGGCCCGCGCGCGGCTGGAGGCGATCATCCATCCCCTGGTGATCGAGCGGATGGCCGCGCTGGAGGCCCTCGCCGGTGAGGACGACGTCGTCGTGCACGACATCCCGTTGCTGGCCGAGGGGGGCCGTGCCGACACGTTCGACGCCGTCGTCGTGGTCGACGCCCCGCGTGACCTCCAGGTCCAGCGCATGTTGTCCGAGCGCGGCTGGACCCGCGAGGACGCGGAGTCGCGGATCGCCGCCCAGGCCACCCGCGAGGAGCGTCGTGCGATCGCCACCCACGTCATCGACAACAACGGCTCGCTCGAGGACCTGCGGACCCGCGTCGAAGCAGTCCTCGACGAGCTGCGCGGGTAGCCTGCGGGCCGTGCGCCTGTCTCTCCTGACCACCGCCGCCGCCCTCACTGCGGGCGCGCTGCTCATCGGCGGGTGCGCGGCCACGCCGGAGTCCGGGGACGCCCCGGAGTCCGGTCGCGGCGGCAGCAGCAGCAGCAGCCCGGCCGCCGAGGCGGAGCCCTCGGCACCGGCCGAGACGACCGACCCGGACACTCCGCTGGGGTGGGGTCCGACCGTCGGCGAGCTCGAGGCGGCCCAGGCCCTGGTCGCCGGGTGGACCCCCGAGCAGCTGGCCGGACAGGTGATCGTCGGCCGCTACCTGGGCACCGACCCGGCCGAGGTGGCCGCGATGGTCCGCGAGCACCACCTCGCGGGCGTCTCGGTCACCAACGGCAACGTCGTCGACGAGGCGCAGGTGCGCGCGACGACGGCGGCCGTGAGCGAGGCCGTGGCCGCGGACGGCCGCGACTTCCCGGCGGTCATCGGGGTGGACCAGGAGGGCGGCTACGTCTCGCACCTGCGCGGCATCGCCACCGAGTTCCCGGCCTTCGACGCCGCCGGCGCGGCGATCGCCGCCGATGGCGCGACGGGTCGCGAGGTCGTGCGCCAGGCGGCGTACGCCACCGGCATGGAGGTCCGCGACCTCGGCTTCACCTGGGTCTTCGCCCCGGTGGCCGACGTGACCATCGGTGCGGCGGATCCGACCATCGGCACCCGTTCCGCGAGCGAGGACCCCGCGATCGCCGCCAAGGCCACCGCCACCGCGGTCCGCGGCTACGACGCGGCGGGCGTGGTCTCCACGATCAAGCACTTCCCGGGCCACGGCGCCGCGACCAGCGATAGCCATGACACCCTCCCGGTGCTCGACTCCTCGCTGGCGGAGATCGAGTCGCACGACCTGCCGCCGTTCGAGGCCGCGATCGCCAGCCACGCCCCCGCGGTGATGATGAGCCACCTCGACCTGACCGCCATCGCGCCCGGCGTGCCGGCATCCTTGGCCCCCGAGGTCTACGACCTGCTGCGCGACGACCTCGGCTTCGAGGGCGTCACCATCACCGACTCGCTGGGCATGGGCGCGGTGGCGGCCACCTGGAAGCCGGCCGTGGCGGCCCTCAACGCCGGTGCCGACCTGCTCCTGATGCCGGTCGACACCGTCGAGACCCATCGCGTCCTCACCCAGGCGATCGTCGACGGGGACGTCACCCGCGAGCGTGCCGAGGAGGCCGCCGCCCGCGTGGTGGCCCTGCAGATGTGGCAGGGGCGGATGGCCGAGCAGCTCCCGGTGCCCGACGACGTCACCACGATCGCCGGCGACGCGTCCGCGGCGCTCACCTCTGCGGCGTACTGACCTCGGCCCCCGATTCCGCCCGCCCCCGGGCCCGTGGCGGTGAGTGAGCGACATCCTGAGTCCAGCGAACGTGGCTGGCGCACCTCTCGGGTGGTCGGACTCGTGTCGTCACCGCTTCGACACCCGACCCCGCGTCGTACGTCGACGCCCGGAACGCGCCGAGGCCCACCCCGACAGGTGTCGGAGCGGGCCTCGGGTGGGTGCTCGGGTGGTGCGCCTCAGGCAGCCGTGCCGGTCGCGAGGTCCGGGTCACCGATGCGGCGGAGCTTCTGCAGGGCCTCCCGCTCGAGCTGGCGGACCCGCTCGGCGGAGATGCCGTGCTTGGCGCCGATGTCGGCCAGCTTGTGCTGGCGACCGTCGGTGAGCCCGTAGCGGGCGCGGATGATGTCGGCGGCACGCTCGTCGAGGTGTCCGACGAGGTCCTCCAGACGCTGACGCGCCTCGACGTCCAGGAACTCCAGGTCGGGGCCGGGGGCCGTCTCCTGGGCCATCAGGTCGCCGAGCGACGTGTCGCCGTCCTCGTCCACCGGGGTGTCGAGGGAGACGTGGTCGCGTCCCCACGACATCAGGTCCAGGACCCGCTCGACCTGCATGCCGAGCTCCTGGGCGATCTCCTGCGGCTCCGGGTCACGGCCGAGCTGACGCTCGAGCGTGCGGCGGGCGCCGCTCACCTGGTTGAGCTCCTCGACCACGTGCACGGGCAGCCGGACCACGCGGGCCTGCTGCGCGATGCCGCGCGTGATCGCCTGCCGCACCCACCAGGTGGCGTACGTCGAGAACTTGTAGCCCTTGGTGTAGTCGAACTTCTCCACGGCGCGGATCAGACCGGTGTTGCCCTCCTGGATCAGGTCCAGCATGGGCATCTGCGAGCGGCCGTACTTGCGGGCGATGGAGACGACGAGGCGCAGGTTGGCGGAGATGAACTGGTCGACGGCGCGGCGGCCCTCCTCGGCCAGCCACTCCAGCTCCTCCTGGTTGGCGCTCATCGGGGCGCCGCCCTTGCGGCGACCGATGCGACCCTCCTCGAGGAGCTTCTCGGCCAGCAGGCCGGCCTCGATGGTCTTGGAGAGCTCGACCTCCATGGCGGCGTCGAGAAGGGGAGTGCGGGCGATCTCGTCGAGGTAGAGCCCGACGCTGTCGCGTCCCTCGATCTCACGCGTGGTGCTCGTGCGGGTGCTCCTGGCGGTGCTCTGTGCGGTGCTCATCGTCGTCTCCTCCTCCGTGGCGTTGCGCCGATACCTCGCCACGTCTTCTCCAACGGCCTGCGTGGTCGAGAGATTCCCCGCCTCGCGCGCTCGGCCCTTCACCTGACTCGACGTCCCGACGAGCACAAGAGTTGCCTCCCAGCGCAACTCTCAGGGACTTCTCAGACGTGGTTCGGAGACGTGGTCGGGAAGGATTGGGAGCGGGTCGTCCAGGATCCGTCATCCACAGGACGATCCACAGTTGTGTGGAGAACCCGGTGCCGACTGTGGAGCAGTGGCCGCCACCTGTGGACGCGCCTGTGGGACCGAGGGAATGTCGGACGAATACCTTGCGCCGGGTCGCCCGTGGGCATAGAACTCTCCTACCAGCACCGCTCGCGGAGCTGGGGATCGGACAGGCAGAGAGATCCGTACGGCGACCTGGTCGTCGCGGGGGCCCGGTGGCGGGGACCTCGGGATCCGACTGCAGTCCAGGTCGATCGGACGTCACCAAGCCGGTCACACCGAGGGGCTCCAAGCGCTCATACCGCCTGGAGCCCCTCACCTCATTTCCCCTCCGACTGCTCCTCGGTCGTCGGGTCAGTCCTCCGTGTGCACCTCGGCCGGTGACAGGGCCGGGTCGTCCACGGCGTACGAACGCACCGGCCCGGGGGCGGTCTGCGCGGTCTCGAAGCGCACCGTGACCACGCCCCGGCCCGACCCCCAGACCCACCCGGCCCCCATCTCCTGGTGCACGACGTCCATGCCGGGGGAGAAGTGCCGCGGCACCGGCGTCGGATCGGGGGCCACGACCTCCTCGGGCTCGGGCTCGGTCTCCCCGAACAGGTCCTCCTGGATCCAGTCGGCCAGTCCCGAGACGCCCACCCCGAGCAGCCGGACGCCGCCCGAGGTGTCCAGGTCGGCCAGCAGGGCACGAGCGAGACGGGCGATGGTCGCGCCGCTGTCGGTGGGGCTGGGCAGCGTCGAGGAGCGGCTCAGGGTGGTGAAGTCGTGCAGCCGCACCTTGATCGTCACCGTGCGTCCCGAGAGCCCGTGCTTGCGCAGGCGGGTGCCGACCTGGACCGCCTGGCGGGTCAGCAGGCCCTGCATCAGGGTGCGGTCGGTCAGGTCGGTGTCGTAGGTGCCCTCGCTGCTCACCGACTTGGTCTCCCGGTCGGCGACCACGGCTCGGTCGTCCTCGGCGCGGGCCAGCTGGTGGAGCCCGTGCCCGTGCGCCTTGCCCAGCAGGCGCACCATCTCGTCCTCGGGGATCGCCTCGAGGTCGGCGACCGTGTGGATGCCGGCCCGCCGGAGCCGCTCGGCCGTGGCCGGTCCGACACCGGGGATGACCGTGACCTTCATGGGGCGGAGCAGGTCGCGCTCGGTTCCCGGGGGGACCACGGTCAGCCCGTCCGGCTTGTCGAGCTCGCTGGCCACCTTGGCGATGAACTTCGACGTGCCGATGCCCACGGTGCCGGTGAGCCCGCCGGTCACCTCGCGCACCCGGGCCCGCAGCTCGTGGCCGAAGGCCGTCACCGTCTCCACCTCGAGGTCCGGCAGGTCGGCGCGCTCGAGGTCGACGAACGCCTCGTCGAGCGACAGTGGCTCGACCAGGGGGGAGGCGGCACGGAGCACCTCCATGACCCGTGCGCTCGTCTCCCGGTAGGCGTGGAAGCGTCCCGAGAGGAAAGCCGCGTGCGGGCACCTGGCGCGCGCCTCGCGTCCGGACATGGCCGATCGGACGCCGTACACCCGGGCCTCGTAGGACGCGGTGGCGACGACGCCGCGACCGCCGGTGCCGCCGACGATGACAGGCTTGCCGCGCAGGGAGGGCTTGTCGCGCTGCTCCACGGCGGCGAAGAACGCGTCCATGTCGAGGTGCAGGACCGAGGCGGTACGACGCATCAGGCCTGGGTGTCGCCCGGGAGGAGGGCGGTCCCGGCGCGGCTCACCTCGTCATTGTCGCAGGCCGGTTGGCGTCCACAGGGGTGAGTCGACGGTGCGTCGTCCACAACCGTGCGACGGGCAGGTGGGAGCGTCGGTGGGCCGGGGGACGGTCCTCCCATGACATCGACACCCCACCCCGCACCCGCCTCCCTGGTCGCCCGCACCCCGGAGGACCTCCTGGCCTTCGTGCCGATCGCCCTCGGCTTCGTGCCCGAGTCGTCCGTGGCGATGCTGACGTTCGGCGAGCGGCCCTCCTTCCACGCCCGCGTCGACCTGCCCGAGGACCCCGGCGACGTCGACGAGGTCGTCGACGCGTTGTTGCGTCCCAGCCTCAAGCACCGGGTCCGCCAGGTGATCTTCGTGGTCTACGACGACGACACGGTCGTGGCCGACGAGTCCGCCTGGTCGTTGCACGAGGCCTTCACCGAGCGCGGGATCGACGTGATCGACGTGCTGCGTGTGCACGGGGACCGGTGGTTCGCGGTGCTCCCCGGTCGCCCGCCCGAGGCGTACGACGGCGTCCCGTTCGACCCGGGAGCCCACCCGTTCACGGCGCGCGCCGTCTTCGACGGGCGGGTGACGCGCGGCTCCCGGGAGGAGCTGAGGGCCACCCTGGACCCCGTCCCCGGGGCCGTGGGGGAGTCCGCGGCCGTGCTGGCCACGGCGCCGCAGCCCCTGTCGGCCCGGCGGGTGCGTGAGACCGTGGCCCGGCACACCGAGGACTCGTCGCCGTGCCCGGTCGAGGTGCTCGTGCCGCTCGCGCTGGCGCTGCGCGACCCCGCCTCCCGCGACGAGGCGTGGTGCGGACTGAGCAGGGCGGTGGCGCGTGCGCACGTCGAGCTGTGGAGCGACGTCGTACGCCGCGTGCCCGACGAGCTGGTGCCCGGCCCGGCCGCCGTGCTGGCCGTGGCGTCGTGGCTCGCCGGCGACGGTGCCCTCGCGTGGTGCGCGGTGGAGCGGTGCCGGGCCGTCGAGCCCGCCCACTCCCTGGCGCGCCTGGTCGCCGACCTCCTCGACGACGCCTGCTCACCCGACCTCTGGGAGACGTTCCGGGCCGGGCTGGACCGCGGAGCGGCCTGAGGGAGAGGACGACTGCGTCCATCCCACGGGGGGTGACGCCTGTCCGCGGAGGCTCTCGCGTGGCTAGGGTCCTCGCATGGGAGAAGAAGTCGAGCAGCAGGAGTTCTCGCGGGCCGACCGGACGCGCCACCGCGAGAAGGTGCGACGCAACCTCGACGTCTTCGCCCGGATGCTGCGCGAGGCTCGTTTCGACACCGACGACCCGATGACCGGGCTGGAGGTCGAGCTCAACCTGGTCGACGACCGGGGGGACCCGGCCCTCAAGAACGCGGAGGTGCTGGAGGCGATCGCCCAACCCGACTTCCAGACCGAGCTGGGCCAGTTCAACATCGAGATCAACGTGGCCCCGGCCACCCTGCGCGAGGGCGGGCTGACGACCTTCGAGGACAGCCTGCGGCGCTCGCTCAACGACGCCGAGGCGGCCTCCAGCGAGGTCGGCGCCCACCAGGTGATGATCGGCATCCTGCCCACCCTCGCCGAGGGGCACATGGCCCGCGCGTCGCTCAGCGCCAACCCCCGCTACAAGCTGCTCAGCGAGCAGATCCTCGACGCCCGGGGCGAGGACATCACGATCAACATCTCCGGACGTGACCGGCTGTCGACGACGGCGGACTCGATCGTCCCCGAGGCGGCGTGCACCAGCACCCAGTTCCACGTCCAGACCGCGCCCGACGACTTCGCGGCGTACTGGAACGCCTCCCAGGCGATCGCGGGCGTCCAGCTCGCGGTGGCCGCCAACTCGCCGTACCTCCTGGGCAAGGAGCTGTGGCGCGAGACCCGCATCCCGTTGTTCGAGCAGGCCACCGACACCCGCAGCGAGGAGCTCAAGGTCCAGGGGGTGCGCCCGCGCGTGTGGTTCGGCGAGCGGTGGGTGACCTCGGTGTTCGACCTGTTCGAGGAGAACGTCCGCTACTTCCCGGCGCTGCTCCCCATCACCGACGCGGAGGACCCGCTCGAGGTGCTCGAGTCCGGCGGCACTCCCGAGCTCGCCGAGCTCCGGCTCCACAACGGCACCATCTACCGCTGGAACCGCCCCGTCTACGACATCGCGCACGGAGTTCCGCACCTCCGCGTCGAGAACCGGCTGCTCGCCGCGGGCCCGACGGTCGCCGACACCATCGCGAACGCAGCGTTCTACTTCGGCCTGGTCCGCCACCTCGCGGAGAGCGAGCGGCCGCTGTGGTCCCAGATGTCGTTCTCGGCCGCCGAGGAGAACTTCCACGTCGCCGCACAGCAGGGCATCGACGCCCAGATCTACTGGCCCGGCATCGGCCAGGTCCGTGCCACCGAGCTGGTGCTGCGACGGCTGCTCCCGATGGCCCACCAGGGACTCGACGCGTGGGGGGTCCAGGCCGACGTCCGCGACCGCCTGCTGGGCATCATCGAGCAGCGCTGCCTGCTCCAGATGACCGGCGCCGACTGGTTCGTCGGCCAGATGCGCCAGCGTTCGGACATGGAGACCTACGACGCACTGCGCGCCACGCTCCAGGACTACCGGGCCCGGATGCACACCAACGAGCCCGTCCACACCTGGGTCGACTGAGGGCTCGGCCCACGCCTCAGCGCGGCTGCGGGGGAGACCCCGAGCGGCGTCGCAGCCGCCGCCACTCGCGGCGGACTCCCGTGACCGGGTCAAGCCAGCCGTCCCGCGTCACCACCACGAAGGTGGCGTCGAGCCCGGCCTCGGTGTACGCCGCCCGGGTCGCCCCCGACCACAGCACGTCGGCGTCGTGCGCGGCCAGGGAGCCGGCGCGGGTCAGCCAGGCGAGGGGCGCCGCGGGAGTGGTGCATGACGCCGCACCGGGCTCGCGCCGGGCGCGTTGCAGCAGCGCGGCGACGATGTCCGCGGCCATGGCGGCGTCGGTGCCGGTGCCGGGCTCGTCCACGAAGCAGGCCGGGTGGCGTCCCGGGATGCCGACGTGCACGGTGGGCGGGGGCCGGCGTCGGTGCTCGGACTCCCGGAAGGCGAGCACCGCCTCGCGCAGTGCGAGGTGGGTCGCGCGCGAGATGGGGGCCAGCACCGGCATGGAAACAGCCTGCCCGCACGGGGCGGTTCGTGCGCGTCGTCGTCCACAGCCTCCCGCTGGCCGCCGGGATTGGGTACGGTGCCAACCACCCGTCCCGCACCGATGCTGGACCGGTCTGCAGAAGGAGACACCATGGGTACCGTCGTCGTCGGATACGTTCCCAAGCCGGAGGGCGAGGCCGCGCTCGCGACCGCCATCTCCGAGGCCAAGCTGCGAGGCAGCAGGCTCGTGGTGGTCAACTCGCACCGGGGTGGGCACGACTACGACGAGTCGAGGGCCAAGGCGGCCGACGCAGACATGGAGAGCGTCCGCACGAAGCTCGACGCGTCCGGTCTCGAGTACGACATCCGTCAGCTGGTCCGCGGCTTCGAGCCGGCCGAGGACCTCATCAGCCTGGCCGAGGCCAACTCCGCCGAGCTGATCGTCATCGGCCTGCGCCGTCGCTCGCCCGTCGGCAAGCTGATCCTGGGCAGCAACGCCCAGCGCATCCTGCTCGACGCCCACTGCCCGGTCCTGGCGGTCAAGGCCGACTGACGGGCCGCACCTGCCCGCGTGGGCGGCGACCTCACCCGACGCGTACCACGGCGGCCCCCGTCACCGCACCGCCGGCGAGGTCGGCGAGCGCCCGGTCGACGTCCTCGAAGGAGTACGTCGACACGCGCGGTCGCAGGTCGAGCAGGTCCGCGAGGCGAAGCAGCTCCTCCCCGTCGGCCCGCGTGTTGGCGGTGACACTGGTGAGGGTGCGCTCGCGGAACAGGTCGCGCTGGTAGTCCAGGGCAGGGATGTCGGACAGGTGGATCCCTGCCACCGCCAGGGTGCCGCCCTGGTCCAGCGCCGCGAGGGCCGTCGGCACCAGCTCGCCCACCGGGGCGAAGAGGATGGCCGAGTCGAGGAGCACCGGCGGCCGTCCGTCGGCGGGACCGACCGAGGCCGCGCCGAGCTCGGTGGCCAGGGTCCGGGCCGCGCTGTCGCGGGTCAGCACGTGCACCTCCGCTCCCTGCGCGAGGGCCAGCTGGGCCGTCAGGTGGGCGCTGGCTCCGAAGCCGTAGATCCCCAGCCGCCCGCCGGGGGGCAGCGCAGCCCGCTTCAGCGCGCGATAGCCGATGATCCCCGAGCACAGCAGGGGAGCGGCCTCCTCGTCGCTGAACCGGTCGGGCAGGGAGTACACGAAGGCCTCGGGAGCGACGGCGTACTGCGCGAAACCGCCGTCGCGGTCCCAGCCGGTGTACTGCGAGGACCGGCACAGGTTCTCGCGGCCGCGGCGACAGGCGCTGCAGCTCCCGCACGTCCGCCGCAACCAGGCGACCCCGACGCGGTCCCCGACCGCGAAGCGCCCGGCATGCTGCCCGAGCGCGGCGACCCGGCCCACGACCTCGTGCCCGGGGACAATCCGCGCTGAGCGGGGCGCGAGCTCGAGGTCGGCCAGGTGCAGGTCGGTGCGGCACACGCCGCACACGCTCACCTGCACCAGCACCTCGTCCGCGGCCGGGAGCGGCACGTCGCGCACCACGTGCTCGAGGCGACCCGGGCCGCCGGGGCGACCGCTCACCACCCACGCCCGCATCTCGCTCCCCTCGCCGGGCATTTCAGTCCCCGGTGGTGCGCGGCCGCAACGCCCTTGTCGGGGTGGCGGTGCGCCAGGGCTGGATCCGGTGCTGGACCTGCGCGACGACGAGGTCCGCCGGGGGTCGCATGGCCTCCGGCAGGTCGCGACGCAGCTGCACGAGCTCGCTCGACGTGCGCTCGGCCAGGGCCGCGGCCAGGTCGCGCGCGGGGACGTGGATCTCGGGGGCCGACATCATCAGGGGTCGAGGTGGACCCGGGCGTGGACGTTGCCCCCCACCAGGTAGAGCTCGATGTGCCAACGCCTGCTCTCCAGGGCGGTGCTCGCGGTGGTGCCCATGACGGTGCGTCCTCTCCGTGCCGGGTCTGCCCGGTCCTGTCCCCAGCCTCCGTCGGCCTCGCCGCCGGGGTCGAGGGCGCAAGGTCCCCACCCGGCGCTCGAAGGTCCCCCTGCCGGCAGGTCGGTCCCGCGAGACGTGACCTCTGGCCCTGCACGGGACCCGAGGGGGAGCGAACAATCGAGGCACCGCGGTCCCCGCCACGGGGCCCACACCCGAGGAGGACGTGCCATGGACACCGTGACCCGACGCATCCCGATCCAGGCCGAGGACTGAGGACCCGCCGTGTACGCCGCCGTGGGGGACAGGTTGATCGTCCACAGCCAGCACGTCGACGAGCCGGTCCGTGACGGGGAGGTGCTGGAGGTGCGGCACCCCGACGGCAGCCCGCCGTACCTCGTGCGCTGGGGGGACACCGGGCACGTCGGGCTCGTCTACCCCGGGCCGGATGCGGAGGTGCACCACGTCGAGCACCCCGCCTGAGGGGTGCGGGATACTGCGGTCATGGCCCTCAACATCACCGGTGACCCGACCGCCGACAAGGTCCTCGACGAGTCCCCGTTCGCCCTGCTGGCGGGGATGATGCTCGACCAGCAGTACCCCATGGAGCACGCGTTCCGCGGTCCGGCCAAGGTCCTGGACCGCTTCGGCACCATGGACCCGGCGGCCATCGCGGCCGCGGACCCCGAGGAGTTCGCCACGATGGCGGCGACCACGCCGGCCATCCACCGATTCCCGGGCTCCATGGCCTCCAAGCTCCAGGAGCTGGCCCGGATCGTCACCGACGAGTACGACGGCGACGCCTCGCGCATCTGGACCGAGGCCGACGACGCCCGGGACCTGCTCCGGCGGATGATGGCGCTGCCGGGCTTCGGCAAGCAGAAGGCGCAGATCTTCATCGCGCTGCTCGCCAAGCAGCGTGGCGTGCGGCCAGAGGGCTGGGAGGCCGTCGTGGGGGACTACGCGCTGGACGGCCACCGCTCCGTGGCCGACGTCGTCGACGGAGCCTCCCTGCAGAAGGTGCGCGACTTCAAGAAGCAGAAGAAGGCGGAGGCCAAGGCGGCCGGTCCGTCCTGAGGGCCCTCCCCGGGGTGGCCCGAGAGCGGCAGCGGCGGGCCTACCCGGTTTCGGCGATGTCGGCCTGACGCGAGGGCCGGGCGGCCCCGGGTACGTCACGGTCGTGGTCAGGACGCGCGCGCCGTCCGGGCGCGACCCCGTCCTCGACCACGAGGAGCCCGGGATGCACCGTCGAACCCTGAGGGTCGCGGCGCTGCTCGCGGCCTCCCTGTCGCTGCTGGCCGCGACGTCGATCCCCGCCGGCGCCGTCAACGCAGACCACGGCAACCGTGTCGTCTCCGCGAACCCGGCGGACAACACGCCGCACGCCATGAACGGGGCGGTCATCGCGATCACCCAGGTCGGCAACACGATCATCGCCGCGGGGACCTTCACGTCGGTGAGCCCGGCCGGCACCTACGCCAACACCGGCGACGACCTGGTGCGCAACCGGATCTTCGCCTTCGACGCCACCACGGGCGCCATCGACCCCACGTTCAACCCCGACCTCGGTGGCGCCGTCAACTCCCTCGACACCGACGGCACCTACATCTACGCCGCCGGCGCATTCAGCTCCGTGGGCGGCAACACGGCGATCAAGCGGGTGGTCAAGCTGACCTCGACCGGTGCCGTGGTGCCGTCCTTCAACGCCGTCCCCAACGCCAAGGTCAACGAGGTCGTCGTCCGCGGGCCCCGCGTCTACATCGGGGGCGCGTTCGTCAGCGTCAGGTCCGCGGGAGTCACCACCAGCCGCGCCGCCCTCGCCGCCCTCGACCCGGCGACCGGCGCCGTGCTCGCCGACGTCAACGTCGGCTTCACCGGCGTCTACGACCCCAACAACGCCGGCGGGGGCACGACCAACGTCAAGCGGTTCGACGTGACCGCGGACGGCTCGCGCCTGGCTGCCATCGGCAACTTCTCCACCGTCGGTGGCCTGCCGCGCGTGCAGGTCGCCGTGCTCGACACCAGCGGGACCATCGCGACCGTCGCGCCCTGGGCGACCAACCGCTACGACCGGGCGCACAACCGCTGTGCCGGTGTCTTCGACTCGTTCACCCGCGACATCGACTTCTCCCCCGACGGGTCCTACTTCGCCATCTCCGCCACCGGGGCCTTCGCCGGCGGCGCCGCGGCCGGGACCATGTGCGACACCGTCAGCCGCTGGGAGACGGCCAGCACGGGCAACGACCCGACCTGGTCGGACTACACCGGCGGCGACACGACGTACGGCGTCGCTGTCACCGGCAGCGCGATCTACGTCGGCGGCCACATGCGCTGGCAGAACAACCCGTTCCAGGGCGACCAGGCCGGCCCCGGGGCTGTGCCTCGCGAGGGCATCGCCGCCCTCGACCCATCCAACGGCCTGCCCCTGTCCTGGAACCCCGGTCGGGCGCGCGGCGTCGGTGCGCAGGCGCTGTTCGCCACCTCCCAGGGCCTCTGGGTGGGCAGCGACACCACCACCATCGGCAACGAGAGGCACGGCCGGATCGCCCTGATGCCGCTGGCGGGTGGCACCACGGTGCCCGCCGTCGCTGCTGCCAGCCTGCCCAACGACCTGTTCGTGGCGCCTCTCGCGACCGGCGCCAACGGCGGTGCGCTGCAGCGGCGCGCGGTCAACTCGTCCGGGGCGCCGACCGGTTCGCCGAGCGTCGCCAACACGACCATCAACTGGTCGACGGTCCGCGGCGCGTTCCTCCTCAACGGCACCCTCTACTACGGACTCGCCGACGGGGCGCTGTACAAGCGCACGTTCGACCGGACCTCCGGAGCGGTCGGCACCCAGCGCGTGGTCAACCTGTACGACGACCCGGACACCGGCACGCGCATCCCGTTCGCCATCGCCAGCCTGACCGGGATGTTCTACGACCCCTCGACCCACCGGATCTACTACACCGTCTCGGGCGACAGCCGGCTGCTCTACCGGTACTTCACGCCGGAGAGCGAGGTCGTGGGCGCCGAGACGTACGTCGAGGTCGCCAGCGGCACCACGTTCGGGTCCGTGGCCGGCATGACCCTGGCCTCCGGGCGGATCCTGTTCGGCTCATCGAGCGACGGTGCCCTGCGCAGCCAGCCCTTCGCCAACGGCCGTGCCACGGGTGGGGCATCGGTCGTCAGCTCCGACGGGACCTGGCGCTACCGTGCGATCTTCGTCCCGAACTCCTGACCCTAGCCGGCGTCGACGGACTCCGGTTGCGGGTCGCTCTGGGCCGCGTCCTCCGTACGTCGCGAGGCGATCAGGCTGGTCGTCGTGGTGAGCGCCAGGATGCCGAGGATGACGGCGAGCGAGGCCAGGGTGGGCACCGAGGGGATCGACGGCCACACCTCGTGGGCCCAGTGCAGGACCAGCTTGATGCCGATGAAGCCGAGGATCGCGGCCAGGCCGTAGGAGAGGTGGACCAGCTTGGCGAGCGCGCCCTGCAGCACGAAGTACAGGGCCCGCAGGCCGAGCAGCGCGAACGCGTTGGTGGCGAAGACGAGGTAGGGGTCGCCGGTGATGCCGTAGACGGCGGGCACCGAGTCGACGGCGAAGACGACGTCCGTGGCGAAGACGGCGATCACGACGAGCGCGAACGGGGTCAGCCAGCGCTTGCCCTCGCGGCGTACGACGAGCCTGGTGCCCTCGTAGTCGTCGGTCACCGGCATGACCCGGCGGGTGAGGCGCACGATGCGCATCTCGTTGACGTCCATGTCGTGGTCCTGGCCCGACACCGCGTCGCGCAGCAGCTTGAGACCGGTGAGGAGCAGGACACCGCCGAAGACCAGGAAGACCCAGTCGAACCGGTCCAGGGCCGCGGCTCCGGCAGCGATGAAGATGCCGCGCAGCACGAGGGCGCCGACGATGCCGTAGAGGAGCACCCGCTGCTGGAGCGCCTTGG
The DNA here is from genome assembly GCF_056401085.1 of Nocardioides sp. P4_G4. Lineage (NCBI taxonomy): Bacteria > Bacillati > Actinomycetota > Actinomycetes > Propionibacteriales > Nocardioidaceae > Nocardioides > Nocardioides sp. P4_G4. The sequence continues at coordinate 13,899 of NZ_JBFUKA010000012.1, read as the reverse complement.
GCACTGCGAACGCGGCCAGCAGCAGCATGAAGACGAACAGGTTGTCGACGCTCAGCGTCTTCTCGACCAGGTAGCCGGTGTAGTACTCCAGGCCCCGGTCGGCGCCGTGGGCGTTCCAGACGTACAGCCCGAAGAGCAGGGGGAGGGCCACGTAGAAGACCGACCAGGCCACGGCCTCCCGCATCGAGACCTCGTGGGGCTTGCGGGTGGCGATGAAGTCGATCACCAGCAGGCCGATGACGGCGCCGATGGTGACCCACCACAGGGTCGGGGTGGCAATGGTGTCGAGCACGGAGTTCTCCTCGAGATCTCAGGACAGGTTGCATCTGGGCCTGAGGTCTCCCTCGCCGTCTGCCACGATCGACGTCCGGCGCCCACCCGAGGCGCAAGTCGTCGCGCCGTACTGACCGGGTGGTCTTGGTGAGGTACTCCCCTCGGGAGGAAGTGTACGGATCCACTCAAGTATGGCGCCGAACCCCGCCCAGCCGCGCCCACGAGGACGCAGGTTCGAGCACCCGAGGGGGGCCGTGGCAGAATGACAGTGCGGCTCTTGACTTAACCGGGCCTCGCCGCGCCCCGAAGTCTTCCGACGAGAGGTGTTCGTGTCCTCGCACGCACGCAAGTTGCTCCCCGCAGAGGTGCTCGCGCACCCGGCCATCGTCTCGCTCATCGAGCGAGGCACCCCCGTTGGCAGCGTGACCACCCACGACCTCCGACAGGCCAGTGACGACGCCCAGGTCGAGCCACGCCACCTGAAGGCCTTCCTCGGCCACCTCAGTGGCCTGGGCATCTCGGTCGAGATCGGCGCCGACACCTCGCGCGCCGTCGCGGCCACCTCGGGTGCCCGCAAGACGACCACCGCGGCCACGGCGAAGAAGACGGCGACCAAGGCCGCCGCCGCCAAGGAGGCCGAGCCCAAGGCACCCGCCGCCAAGAAGGCTCCGGCCAAGAAGGCGCCCGCGAAGAAGGCCGCCGCTGCCGGCGCCCCGGTCGACCTCGAGACCGAGCTGGAGCCCGCGGCCATCGGCGCCGACGGCAAGAAGATCCTCCCCGACGTCCCGGACGAGCAGTTCGAGAAGGACGTCAAGGTCGATCCCACCATCAAGGAGGACGAGAAGCAGGCCTTCACGGTCTCCGCGTCCGACGACACCGACGAGCCCGAGCAGCAGGTCATGGTCGCCGGCGCGACCGCCGACCCGGTCAAGGACTACCTCAAGCAGATCGGCAAGGTGCCCCTCCTCAACGCCGAGATGGAGGTCGAGCTCGCCAAGCGGATCGAGGCCGGCCTCTTCAGCGAGGAGAAGCTCGCCAAGGGCGGCAAGATCACCCCGAAGGTGCTCGAGGAGCTCGAGTGGATCTCCGAGGACGGCCGCCGCGCCAAGAACCACCTCCTCGAGGCCAACCTGCGCCTCGTGGTCTCGCTGGCCAAGCGCTACACCGGCCGGGGCATGCTCTTCCTGGACCTGATCCAGGAGGGCAACCTCGGTCTGATCCGCGCGGTCGAGAAGTTCGACTACACCAAGGGCTACAAGTTCTCGACGTACGCCACGTGGTGGATCCGCCAGGCGATCACCCGGGCGATGGCCGACCAGGCCCGCACCATCCGCATCCCGGTGCACATGGTCGAGGTCATCAACAAGCTGGCCCGCGTCCAGCGGCAGATGCTCCAGGACCTGGGCCGCGAGCCCACGCCCGAGGAGCTCGCCAAGGAGCTCGACATGACCCCCGAGAAGGTCATCGAGGTCCAGAAGTACGGCCGCGAGCCCATCTCGCTGCACACGCCCCTCGGCGAGGACGGCGACTCCGAGTTCGGTGACCTCATCGAGGACTCCGAGGCCATCGTGCCCGCCGACGCGGTGTCCTTCACGCTCCTCCAGGAGCAGCTGCACGCCGTCCTCGACACGCTCTCCGAGCGCGAGGCGGGCGTGGTGAGCATGAGGTTCGGCCTCACCGACGGCCAGCCCAAGACGCTCGACGAGATCGGCAAGGTCTACGGGGTGACGCGCGAGCGGATCCGGCAGATCGAGTCCAAGACGATGTCCAAGCTGCGCCACCCGAGCCGGTCGCAGGTCCTGCGCGACTACCTCGACTGACGTCCCGCACGTCGCACCGCAGCCGTCCCGAGTCCTGGGGCGGCCGCGGTCGCACGTCCGGCACCGCTAGCCTGAGCGCGAGGCACGGATGCGACCGCTCGCGATCCCAGGGGGAGCCGACATGAAGCACACGATGGCCCGGTGCGGGCTCACGCTCGCCACCCTGGCCGTGGTCCTGATCCCCACGGCAGCCCGGGCGACCACCCAGACGCTGCCGGATGCCGCTGAGACGTCACAGTCGCGCACCGACATCCTCTCCACCACGGTGCGCCACTCCGGGACCGCGGTCGTCGTGCGGGTCCACTTCGCCGACCTGCGTCGACGCAACGACGCGGGCCTGGGCACCTACGTCGACGCGGACCGCGGCCGACGCGGTCCGGAGTACGTCCTGAACACCGGGCTCAACGACGGCACCGACTACCAGCTGGCGCACGTGCGTCGGTGGCGGGCGGTCGGCGCCCCGCTGCAGTGCGAGCACTCGGTCCGGCTGCGCTGGGCCGCGGACGTCGCCGTCATGCGCATCGCGCGCCAGTGCCTCGACGATCCCTCCTCGGTGCGCGTCAGCGTCCTGATGACCGACCTGTACGACGGCGTGCACGCGGTCGTCGACTGGACTCCCGCCACGCGCCGCTTCGGCACCTGGCTCGCGCCCGGCTGAGCCCGGACCGCGACGGCGTCAGCCCGCCGCGACCAGCGCCACCGCGACCCCGCAGCACGCGAGGCCGACGCCCTGGGCTGCGTGGATGTGCTCGCGCAGCACGGTGGCCGCGAGCAGGATCGTGACCGCCGGGTAGAGCGAGGTGACCACCGCCGCGATGGTGAGCAGCCCGCTCTGGGTCGCCAGCAGGAAGCAGACCACGGCCGTGGTGGCGAGCACGCCGGCCAGCAACCCCCACAGGTCGGCGCGGTGCCGTGGGACCCAGGCGGCCCGCAGCACGGAGGCGGTGACGGCCACGGCGACGAGCGCGACGGCCTGCGCGAGGGCGGTCGGCCACCAGCCGGCCGCCTCGGGGACCTGCCCCATGGCGGCGAAGAGCAGCCCGAATCCAGCGCCGGCGAGGACGCCGTCCACCAGCCCGTCGGCGAGCCCGCCGTCGTTGTCGGGCTCCCGGCTGACCAGCCAGATGCCCGGCACGGCGGCCGCGATGCCGATCCAGACCAGGGTCGAGGGGCGTTCGCCGGTGGTCACCGCGACCACCACCGGCACGAGGGCGGCGCCCACGGCCGAGACCGGGGCGACCACGCCCATCCGACCGGCGGCGAAGCCCCGGTAGAGGAAGGCGCCACCGGTGCCGCTGCCGATACCGGCCAGGGCGCCCCACGCCAGGTCGGTCCCCGTCGCGTGGCCGGGCACGGCCACGGCCAGGGCGACCGCGCCGACGAGGGACCCGACGGCGGCGACGAAGGCGACCGACCACGCCGACGTACGACGCGACGCGAGTCCGCCGATGAAGTCCGACAACCCGTAGGCGAGCGCCGCGCCGAGGGCCAGGAGCACGCCCATCAGGGCGTCACCACGACGCCCACGACCCACGTGAGAGCCGCGAGGACGGCCGCCAGGGCCTCGATCAGGATGGAGATGCCCACCGCCTTCAGTGCGTGCACCGTCGCCGGCCAGGCGGCTCGGGCCCCGAGACGGTGCCGCTCGGAGAGGTAGATGCCCAGCACGAAGCCGGCGACGAGCCCGACCACCGGCACCACGAAGAAGCCGACGAAGCCGAGCAGGGCGCCCATCAGCAGCGTGGAGCGGGGGACCCCGGCCGTCTGCAGTCGACGACCGGGCAGGACGTACTTGACCACCGCACCGGCCACGAGGAACGTCGCGGCGACCGCGAACACGATCCAGGCACGCGACGTGCCCACCTCGCTGGCCCAGACCAGTATCGCGCCGAGGACCAGGATGGAGCCCGGCAGGACCGGGACGATGATGCCGATCACACCGACGCCGATGAGGACCGCGATCAGGACTTCGAGGGGGGTCACCCGCCGGAGCCTTCCACAGCCGTCGATCGACCGGGCACACGGCGAGGGAAATGAGGAGCGGCCCCGGACGAGGTCCGGGGCCGCTGTGGTGGTCTGGGGTCGGGGGTGATCAGTCCTCGGTGGTGGCGGGGCTCGCCGAGAGCTTGTGGGTCTCGTCCTGCACGGTCGAGGCCACTTCTCGCAGCTTGTCGCCGTGCTCCCGGGCGTGGTGGGCGCAGAACAGCAGCTCGCCACCGGTCTGAAGCTCCACCCGCAGGTAGGCCTGGGCACCGCAGCGGTCGCAGCGGTCGCCTGCCGTCAGGGCGGCGGGCTGGGGGGCAATGGCAGTGGTCACATCGGCCTCTTTTCTCTCCATCGGTGTCTGGCCCAACGTAGCCCCCGGGGAAAAGATTCCCCGCAGGTGGTTCGGTACTGACCCATCCATCCTTGCACTGATGTGGCTGTCCCGTGGTGGTTGTTCGTCACCGTGGGACGAGCGGATCGGTGCGGTCGTGCGTACTGCCTGTGTGAGGTATGACGCTAGCCGTGCCCCGGACGGTTGCGTGGCAGCGTGCCGCGCGTCGTCGTACGGCGTGTCGCGGGTAGGTTCTTCCCTTGTGGCAGCACCGGCGGACAACACCTACAACGCAGCGCACCTCCTCGTCCTCGAGGGGCTGGAGGCGGTGCGCAAGCGGCCCGGCATGTACATCGGGTCGACCGACACCCGCGGCCTCATGCACTGCCTGTGGGAGATCATCGACAACGGCGTCGACGAGGCCCTGGCCGGCGTCGCGCACCGCGTCGAGGTGACGCTGCACCCCGATGGGTCCATCGAGGTCCACGACGACGGCCGCGGCATCCCGACCGACAAGGAGCCCAAGACCGGGCTCCCGGGCGTCGAGGTGGTGGCCACCAAGCTTCACGCGGGCGGCAAGTTCGGCGGCGGTTCGTACGTCGCGACCGGCGGCCTGCACGGGGTCGGCCTCTCGGTCGTCAACGCGCTCTCGTCGCGGATGGACATCGACGTGGACCGCTCGCCCTCCCAGCAGGGCATCTCGTTCCAGCGGGGCGTGCCGGGCACCTTCGACGGCGACGGCCCCCAGGCGCCCTTCACGGCCGCGTCCGGCATGTCCCGCAAGGGCAAGCGGGTCGCGAAGGGGAAGACCGGCACCCGGATCCACTTCTGGCCGGACCGGCAGATCTTCACCAAGGACGCGACTGTCGAGTTCGAGGGACTGCTCGGCCGGGCCCGGCAGACGTCGTACATCGTCCCGGGCCTCGAGCTGGTGATCCGCGACCAGCGGGGGCCGGAGCTGGTGGAGGAGAAGTTCCTCCACGAGGGCGGCATCTCGGAGTTCGCCGACTACCTCTCGGCGGGGGAGCCGGTCACCGAGATCCTGCGGCTCCAGGGCAGCGACACCTTCACCGAGACGGTGCCGCTGCTCGACGACCACGGCCACATGACCCCGCAGGAGGTCGAGCGTGAGCTGATGGTGGACGTGGCGCTGCGCTGGTCGCAGACCTACGACACGCAGGTCCGCTCCTACGTCAACGTGATCGCCACGCCCAAGGGCGGCACCCACCTCAGCGGCTTCGAGCAGGCGGTGACCGCGACGTTCAACGACGTGATGCGCTCGGCCAAGGTGCTCAAGGTCAACGACGACAACGTCATCAAGGACGACGTCCTCGAGGGCATGACCGCCGTCGTCACCGTGCGACTGGCCGAGCCCCAGTTCGAGGGCCAGACCAAGGAGATCCTCGGCACCCCGGCGGCGCGCACCGTCGTGCGCAAGGTGGTGGCCGCGGAGCTCAAGGAGTTCCTCACCTCCTCCAAGCGGGCCGAGAAGGCCCAGGCCAAGCTGGTCATGGAGAAGGTCGTCGGTGCGTCCAAGACCCGGATCGCCGCCAAGCAGCACAAGGAGACGCAGCGGCGCAAGAACGCCCTGGAGTCCTCGGCGCTGCCGGCCAAGCTCGCCGACTGCCGTGCCGCCGACAACGAGCGCACCGAGCTGTTCATCGTCGAGGGTGACTCCGCGCTGGGCACGGCCAAGCTGGCCCGCAACTCGGAGTACCAGGCGCTGCTGCCCATCCGCGGCAAGATCCTCAACGTCCAGAAGGCCTCGGTCGGCGACATGCTCAAGAACGCCGAGTGCGCCTCCATCATCCAGGTGGTCGGGGCCGGCTCCGGCCGCACCTTCGACCTCGACGCCGCCCGCTACGGCCGGATCATCTTCATGGCCGACGCCGACTCGGACGGCGCACACATCCGCTGCCTGCTGGCGACCCTGTTCTTCAAGTACATGCCCGAGCTGGTCACCTCCGGGCGTGTCTTCACCGCGGTCCCGCCTCTGCACCGCATCGAGATCTCCAACCCCAAGAAGGGGATGGACAAGTACGTCTACACCTACTCCGACGACGAGCTGCAGCGAAAGCTCGCCGAGCTGAAGAAGAAGAACGTGCGCTGGAAGGACCCGGTGCAGCGCTACAAGGGTCTGGGCGAGATGGACGCCGACCAGCTGGCCGAGACCACCATGGACCCGCGCCACCGCACCCTGCGCCGCCTCACCGTCGACGACGCAGAGGTCTCCGCGCACGTCTTCGAGCTGCTCATGGGCTCCGACGTCGCGCCGCGCAAGGAGTTCATCGTCCAGGGGGCGTACGACGTGGACATGGAGTCGCTCGACGCGTGAGCCGCTTCGTCCGGTTCCAGCACGTCGAGCCGTCGGCGCGGGGGATCCACGTCGGGGTCTTCGGGCTCGTCAACGTGCTGGGGCGGGGCGGCGGTCTCAGCGACGTCGACGAGGCCTATCGGGTGCGGATGAACCGTTGGTTCGATGCCGCCTACACGGACCCGTCGACGGTCGACCCCCGCGTCTACGACCGCGAGGTCAACCCGCTGGCAGTGGCGTGGTTCAAGGTGCCGGCGGCCGACCACCTGGTGGAGGCGACCCGGGGACACCTCGAGATCCTCGACAGGCACGGCGTGGCCTGGGAGCGGGTGGAGTCCGAGGACCCCGGCCGGGTGGTCTACGAGGACGACCACCAGGTCGTCGTGGTTCCGCGATGACGAGCCACAAGGCCCCTGCGGCGGGTGTACTTCGACGCAGACGCGTGGACGTGCGGCCTGCGTCGTGTCAGTCGGGCAGGGTGCGGTTGATCGCGAGCACGGCGCCGAGCACGGTGCCGAGCACGGTGGCGATGCCCGCCAGGCCGAGCCCGAGGCCGAGCGGCACGGTCAGGCCGGCCCCCACGGCGACGAGCGCGGCGACGGCGATGACGCCGGCGGCGTACCGGCCCGCGAGGGTCCAGGGGAGCGCGACCTGGTGGCCGCGCACCCAGCCCTCGTCGGAGGCGAGGGTACGGCGCGTCCGGATGCCCATCGTCCGGTTGCGGACGATGCGGCCGGCCGCCGCCTCCCGGGTCATCCACCACACGAGGGCGGCGACAGCGGCGGCAACCACGGCGAGGGTGGTGGCGGCGACCTCGGCGTCGGCCATCAGAACTGCTGGTCCAGCAGCCCGGTGTCGACGTGGTAGATGAACCCGCCGACCTTGACCGTGTCGGGGATGAGCGGGTGCGAGCGCACCTTCTGCACGTCCTCCTGGAGCGCGGCAACCTGGTCATCGATCACGTGGAACTTCTGCCAGGAGGCGTCGGCCCCGGCCGAGGCGCCGATCCGCTCCCGCAGCTCGGCCTCGGTGTGGGAGGCCATCGCGCACCTGGTGTGCGGCACGATGAGGATCCGCTCGACGCCGAGCAGGTGGACGCCGAGCACCAGTGCCTCCAGGGCCGCGCCCGTGACCCGGCCACCCGGGTTGCGGAAGATCTTGGCGTCGCCGTGCTGGAGCCCGAGCATCCGCAGCGGGTCGATCCGGCTGTCCATGCACGTCACGATGGCCACCCCGGCGTGCGCGACGCCGTCGAAGCCGCCGAGCTCGAAGGAGTCCGCGAAGGACCGGTTGGCCGTGATCAGGTCGGTGAAGTCGTCCACGACCGCTGAGGGTAGCGGAGCCGGGGGCTACCCGGACGCGACGGCCACGGAGCTGGACTCGCCGATCCCCGGGCCCGCGTCGGGGAGCAGCATCGCGGCCCGCACCGTGGGGGAGATGCGGTAGGGCCTGGCCTGGAGGATCGGGCCGAGGGTGCGCCGCAGCCGAGACATCTCGGCGCGGACGGTGACCACCCGGCCGGGGTCGGCGAACAGCGCGTCGGCGAGCTGCGCGGCGGTGAGGCCCTCGGGTGCGCGGACCAGGGCCAGCAGGATCTCGGTGTGCCGGGGACTGGGGTGGTGCCGCCAGTCGTGGCTGGGGGTGCTGACCCGCAGCTCCGGTCGTCCTCGGAGGTCCAGCACCAGCTCGGTGGCCGTGGGGTGGTCGTCGCCCAGGCGCAGCAGCCACCCGCCGGGCAGCGGCTCCACGCTCACGGCGCCCAGGGCCGGGAGCCACGTGGACTCCGGGGACAGGTCGGCAGGGAGCAGCAGCCGGTCGGGGGCGGTGCAGCCGCTGACGGCCGCAACGTGCCCGCTGGGGTCGACCGCGAGCGTGCGGCCGCCCACACGGGCGACCACGGGCGCGGCGTACGCGCGCAGCCGCTCCAGGGAGGCTGCGTGCTCGCTGCGCACCTCGGCCCCGGCCAGCCGGGCGGTGACCCCGACCAGGGCGAGGACGGAGCGTCGTACGGCGTACGCCGGCCCGCTGATGTCCACGGCACCGAGGYTCGCCCCGGTCCACGGGTCGAGGACGGGGGAGGCGGCACAGCTCCAGCGGGTGTGGGACTCCACGTAGTGCTCGGGACCGTGGATGTGCACCGGCTCGCCCACGACCAGGCAGGTGCCGATGGCGTTGGTGCCGACGTTGGCCTCGGTCCACGCCGAGCCCGGGACGAAGCCGAGCCGGTCGGCCAGGCGACGCACCCCGCCGCGGCCCCGGCGCCACAGGACCCGGCCGTCGGTGTCGGTGACCACCACCAGCAGGCCGTCGTCGACGACGGGGGACAGCGAGGAAGTGATGCTCGGCAGGAGGGGGGCCAGCGCGCTGGCGGCGCGGCGGGACTCGACCTCGCCCTCGGTCAGCGGGGCGACGGCCGGCTCGGCGCCCGGGGCCAACCCTCCGGCCCGGACCCGGCGCCAGGAGGCGCTGATCTCGGGACGGGCCAGCTCGGCGGGGGCGCTGCCCGACAGCGTCCGCTCGCGGGTGACCCGCTGCGCGTGCTCGTGCTGACGCTCGTCGCGGGCCATCACCCCTCCTGACGGTTGCAACCCCGTGCAACCCTGCCGCCGATCCTACGGGCGGGTGTGTCGTGGGTCACGTCGGAAGGAGACACCCGTGACCCAGACCCTCGACGCAGCCGAGGCCACCCAGACACCCGACCCCAGCGCCGTGGCCACGGCTTGGCTTGACGACCTGGGGGCCGCGCTGGCGGCCCGGGACGTGCCGGCGGCGGCCCGGCTCTTCGCCACGGAGTCCTACTGGCGGGACCTGGTGGCCTTCAGCTGGAACCTCACCACCGTGGAGGGACGCCAGGGCGTCGGCGACCTGCTGGAGGCGACCCTCGCCACCACCGACCCGTCCGGGTTCGCGCTCGACGAGCCCGCCGACGAGGCGGACGGGGTGGTGACGGCATGGTTCCTCTTCGAGACGGCCGTCGGCCGCGGTCGCGGTCTCCTGCGCCTGGTCGAGGAGGACGGCGAGCGGCGGGCGTTCACCTTCCTCACCACGCTCTACGAGCTCAAGGGGTACGAGGAGCCGCGCAACGAGCACCGTCCGCGCGGTGCCGAGCACGGGGCGGACCGGCAGCGCCGGACGTGGCTGGAGCGCCGCCAGGACGAGGCCGAGAGCCTGGGCAGCACCACGCAGCCCTACGTCCTGGTGATCGGCGGCGGGCAGGGCGGCATCGCGCTCGGCGCCCGGCTGCGACAGCTCGGCGTACCGAGCCTGGTCATCGACAAGCACCCGCGGCCCGGCGACCAGTGGCGCAACCGCTACAAGTCGCTGTGCCTGCACGACCCGGTCTGGTACGACCACCTGCCCTACCTGAAGTTCCCCGACAACTGGCCGGTCTTCGCCCCCAAGGACAAGATCGGCGACTGGCTCGAGTCGTACACCACGATCATGGAGGTGCCGTACTGGTCGAGCACGACCGCCACCAGCGCGTCGTACTCGCAGGAGACGGGGCAGTGGACCGTCGAGGTCGAGCGCGAGGGCCGGCCGGTGACGCTGCGCCCGACCCAGCTGGTCTTCGCGACCGGGATGAGCGGCAAGCCCAACATCCCCGACGTGCCCGGCACGGACGTCTTCACCGGCGACCTCCACCACTCCTCGGCACACCCGGGGCCGGACGCCTATGCCGGCAAGAAGGTCGTGGTCATTGGCAGCAACAACTCCGCCTTCGACATCTGCGGTGCGCTGTGGGAGAACGACGTCGACGTCACGATGGTGCAGCGCAGCTCGACGCACATCGTCAAGAGCGACAGCCTGATGGAGTACGGCCTCGGCGACCTCTACTCCGAGCGGGCCCTGGCGGCCGGGGTCACCACGGAGAAGGCCGACCTGATCTTCGCGTCGCTGCCCTACCGGATCATGCACCGCTTCCAGATCCCGGCCTACGAGGCGATGGYGGCGAAGGACCAGGACTTCTACGACCGTCTCGAGGCCGCCGGCTTCGACCACGACTGGGGCGACGACGGCTCGGGACTGTTCATGAAGTACCTCCGCCGGGGCTCGGGCTACTACATCGACGTCGGTGCGGCCGAGCTGGTGGCCAACGGCGACGTCAGGCTGGTCAACGGCCAGATCGACCACCTCACGGCCGACGCCGTCGTGCTCGCGGACGGCACCGAGCTGCCTGCCGACGTCGTGGTGATGGCGACCGGCTACGGCTCCATGAACGGATGGGTGGCCGACCTGATCGACCAGGAGACGGCCGACCGGCTCGGCAAGGTCTGGGGACTGGGGTCCGAGACGACCAAGGACCCCGGACCGTGGGAGGGCGAGCAGCGCAACATGTGGAAGCCGACGCAGATCCAGAACCTGTGGATGCACGGCGGCAACCTCCACCAGTCACGGCACTACTCGCTGTACCTCGCCCTCCAGCTGAAGGCGCGGTTCGAGGGCATCGACACCCCGGTGCACGGCCTCCAGGAGGTGCACCACACGAGCTGACCCCCCTGGCCCGGGTCAGTGCGCCGACAACGCGTCGCGCGCACTGACCCGGTCGGTGCGCGCCCCCGCGAACAGCACGAGCGCCAGGATCCCCGCCACCACGGCGCAGCCCGCCGCGCCCCAGAACACGGCGTGCTCCTGGGCGATCCCGGCGAGCTTGAGCAGCCGGCTGAACTCCGGACAGCGGCTGGACCCGCCGCAGACCTCACGGACGGGGGGCACGTCGGCCTGCTCGGCGTAGTAGCGCCGCAGCCCGACCACGGTCAGCGCGGAGATCCCCACGAGCATGCCGACCATCCGGGCGACGACGACGAAGGCGCTGGCCACCCCGTGCACGTCGTCGTCGGTGTGGGCGAGGAGGGCGGCGTTGACCGGCGCCAGGGCGAGGCCGAAGCCGAGGCCGCCGAGCACCAGGGCGACGGTGGCCGACCAGTGCGACAGGGAGGTGAGGTCCCACCGGGTCATGAGCACGAAGCCGACCGCCGCCAGCGCCATGCCGGCCGCGGTGACGACACCGGGGGAGACGCTGCGGATGAGGAACCCCCCGAGGACGGCCCCGACGGGGAGCGCGACCAGGAAGCGCACCAGCACCAGCGCCGCGAGGAGCTGGGAGTCGGGGTAGACCGTCGTCCGGGCGAACAGCGGGATGTCGATCAGCGCGGCGATGAGCGCGGCGCCGATGAAGAAGCTGACGAGCAGCGCGCCCCAGGCGGGGGTACGCCGCAGCGCCCCACGCGGGACCAGCGGTGCCTCGGCCCGGCGCAGGTGCACCACCAGCAGGACCGCAGCGACGGCCGAGCCGAGCAGGAACCACAGCCCCTGGTCGGAGAAGACCTGCACCTTGGGGTCCGCGGTGGCGAAGGCCAGGATCACGCCGGCCAGCGCGAGCGCGAGGAGCAGCGCGCCGACGAGGTCGGCCTCGCGGAGGGCCGCGACCCAGCGGCGTACGTCGAGGAGGGGGGCGCTCGCGAGGGTGCACCAGGCGAGGAAGGCCACGCCCGCGCCCATGGCGACCACGCCGACCGGGGTGAGCCAGCGACCGTCGGCGGTGAAGGGGATGAACGCCTGGCCCCACGTGAGGTCGCGCAGCAGCGGGGGCGGGCGCAGCATGACGAGGACCCCGGCCAGCAGGGTGGTCCCGAKGAGGACGATCCCGACGACGTCCACCCGGCGCCGGGCCGCGCGGGGGGCGGGTGCGACCCGGCGGATGGCCACGGCCAGCAGGAGCCCGACGGCGAGGTTGATCGCGAAGATCACCCGCCAGTCCGTGAACGCGAGCACCGCAGCGCCGAAGAGCGGACCGATGACCGAGCCGACCTCCTGGACGGCCGAGACGACGCCGAGGGGTACGCCGCGCCGGTGCGGCGGGTAGAGGTCGGCGACCAGGGCGAGGGTCGCGGGCACCAGGCCACCGCCGCCGACCCCCTGCAGGAAGCGCCCGACGACCATCGAGGGCATGTCGTAGGCGAGTGCCGTCACCAGCGACCCCAGCGCGAAGAGCACCAGCGAGAACACCAGCACCGGGACCCGGCCGCGCAGGTCGGCCATCCGGCCGATGAGCGGGAGCATCGCGACGTACCCCAGGAGGAAGCCGGAGATGATCGGCGCGGCCCGCTGGAGCTGGTCGATGGGCACGCCCACCGACGTCATCATGTCGGGCAGGGCGAGCACCACGACGTAGGTGTCGGCGGCGGCGAACGCCACCGCGACCGCCGCGAGGCCGAGCAGGACGCGGGCGGAGCCGGTCCCGGACGTGTCCGGTCCGGCCGCCCGGCTCATGGGGCGACGATGTCGCGGGTCGTGCCGTAGTCGGCGAGGTCCACGGTGTAGGTCATCTCGGCGCTGTCCGGGTAGAAGACGCCGGTCAGCACGGCCTGGCGCAGCTCGCCGTCGTCGCTGACGAGGTACTCGGCGTCGAAGGTGTCGCCCGACGAGCTCGGGATGACCTTCTTCATGGCCGCGCCCGGCACCGTCCCGGTGTAGGTGGTGAGCACCTCGGTGTTGTCGGCGCCGCCCCGCACGCTGTCGCCCTCCTCGAGGCCCTCGGTGACCGACAGCAGGGAGCCGAAGCCGGTCTCGTCGCTGACCAGGGCGGCCGGGTCGGGAGCGCCGTAGTCGCCGGGGTCGATGTCCTGGTAGCCGGTGGTGAAGGGCAGCTGGGCGTAGACGACCTTGTCGACGGCGACGACGGGCACGTCGACGCTCTGACCGGCGTAGACGACCGTGATGGTCCCCTCGAACGCGGGTGCGTCGGTGGCGATGCCGTCGGCGCGGGTGATGCCGGAGACGCCCTTCGGCAGGTTCTCGGTCGACAGCGTGAGGTCCACGCCGCTGGTCGCGGCGAGCGTGTCGGCGGCCGCGGCGAGGACCTCCTCCGGCGTCTGCTGGTCGGTGGCCTGGCTCTTGTCGCCGCCGGAGCAGCCGGCCAGGAGGACGACACCGACGAGGACGCCGGGGAAGGCCCCGGCGAGCGTGCGCATCGGCGTACGTCGCGAACCGGGGGCCGAGGAGAAGGTCATGGCTTCAGCCTTCCACACCGTCRGTGGAGGCCACGGCCTCGTCGGCCGGGCTCGCGCCGGACACGGCGGCGGCGACCGGCCCGGCCACGGCGGCGATCGGCTGGGGCGCCGGGAGGCCCGACCCGTCGCGCCGTCCGGTGGGCTCGGGGAGGTCCACCGGCGAGC